>NZ_JBSGYY010000012.1:0-201559 GCF_053610705.1 Streptomyces sp. NPDC054872
GGGCTGGACCCCTTCGTGGGGTCCAGCCCGTCCGGCGTTCACGTGTACTACTTCGCGTCCTCCTCGTCGATCCCCAGGCCCGGCAGCAGGCCGGGAAGGATCGGCGGGACCGTGACGTCCGGCTTGGCCGACGGGGGCTTCTCCTTGGTGGGCGAGTCGCCGTTCGACGGGCTGCTCGGGGTGGTGTCGGACTCCGGGGGATCCAGGAGGCCTCCCGTGTTGCCGCCCAGCAGACCGTCGTCCTCGCCCTTGTCCGGTGCCGACGGGCGGGGCTCGCGCTTGTCGGTGCTCGCTCCGTCCCGCGGGGCGGAGTCCGGGGCCGAGGGGCTGTCCGGAGCCGAGGAGCCGGAGGAGCCCCCCTGGCTCGGCTGCCCGGGGGCGTCGCTCTTGTCCGGGGTGCGGGGGAGGAGGGAGCGGAGGGGGTCCACTTCCTGGTCCATCGCGTCGAACACCGAGCTGACCTGGTCGCCCACGTCACCGAGCTGGACGGGCAGCCTGCTCTGCAGGTCGCTCCAACTCCTGCGGTGCGATTCGGTGAAGGCGGACAGGGTCTGGATGTGGCCGAGCGAGCCATCCCTCTCGTACGCCTGGTGCAGCAGGCGGTGGCCTTCCGTGGCGTCGTGCCGCATGCCGGAGAGGGCCCGCCTGATCTCGCCGAGGGACTCGTGGTCGAGGTCGCCGCTGCGGCCGCGCTCCATCAGCCGGCGGGCTTCGTTCAACCGCGTCGAGGCGTGGTCGAGATAGACCCCGCCCTTGTCGCTGTCGCCGTCGGCCATGCCGAGCTTGAGGTCCTCCATGCCGCGCTTCAAGCCGTACAGCGAATCGCCCGGCAGTGCGTCGGAGCTGGCCGCGGCCACCCCGCTGAACGCGCCGGCGGCCACGCCGACGGTGAGCCCGCCCGCGGCGATGCCTTGCGACAGCCGGGAGCGTGGCTTCAGTTTGCGCAGTCCCGTGGCCCGGTGGGCACCCTTGCGGGACCGCTGTTCGGGCACCGAGGTGCCGATGGTCCCACCGCCCGCGGCCGTGCCCTCAAGGAGCATGGCCTCCATGGCAGCTACGAGCTGGGCCCGCTGGACCACTTTGACCTCGGGATCCAGCTCCGGCTTCGGCAGCTCGCCGAGGCCGGTCGCCAGGGTCAGCATCCTGTCCGGGGCCGTCGCTTCGGACGGCCCGGAATCGGGTGTGACGGAACCTTCGGACTGCTCGGCCGCCGGGCCCTGGTCGGATTGCTCCTCCAGGGCCTGGGCGAAGGCGTTCGCCCGCCGGTGTGCCGATACGTTCGCGATCACTGGCGGCACCTCCTCTCGTCATGACGGTCGACTCCCCAGGGGGTCCTGAGGGTTGCCCGACCTGAACACTTCCACACGAAAGAGTGAGCGGAGGTAGTCAGGGGGCGACCACAGGGAGCCTGCATCCCGCACAACGAGCGTCGCGGCACTTGGGTTACGGACGGAGGATGATCGGACCGCCCCAATTCCGTGACGGCCATCTGGCCGCCACGGAGCGTGAGTTGAGCACTCCGCACGGTCACAGAGGGCCAGTGGGCGGCTATGGACGGCTACGGACGGCGCGCGGCGCTAGCGCACGTCGTCGGGCAGCAGCCGGGCCAGGGTGCGGACGGCGCGGTACTGGAGGGTCTTGATCGCACCCTCGTTCTTGCCCATCACCCGAGCGGTCTCGGCGACCGAGAGGCCCTGCAGGAAGCGCAGGGTCACGCACTCCTGCTGCTGGGGGTTGAGGCGGCGCACGGCGTCCAGCAGTGCGGCGTTGGAGAGGGACTCCAGGACGGAGTCCTCGGGGCTGCGCTCGACCTCATTGGCGTCGAGCATTTCGCCTGTGGTCACTTCGAGGCGGAAACGGCTCGATTTGAAGTGGTCGGCGACCAGGTTGCGAGCGATGGTGACGAGCCAGGCGCCGAAGTCACGGCCCTGCCAGGTGAAGGTGCTGATGCGGCGCAGGGCGCGCAGAAAGGTCTCGCTGGTGAGGTCCTCGGCGGTCGCCTTGCCGCCGACTCGGTAGTAGATGTAGCGGTAGACCGTGTCGCTGTACTGGTCGTAGAGACGGCCGAAGGCGTCGGACTCGCCCGCCTGGGCGCGTTCGACGAGGTCCATCATGCGGGCGCTGTCGCTGTCCGCGGCGGGACGGCGGGGGGTGGGGGTTGAGGTGGCGGCAGAGGCGGAACGAGCCCGTCTGCTGACCGCCGCGCCGCTGTCCGCCAGGGCATAGACGGGCCCGGCGGGTGTGGGGACGGCAAATGCGGGGACGGCGGGGCCGGCGTACGCGGTGGGGACGAAGCCGCGCAAGCGGTCGGCGACCGTTGCGCGCAGCGTAGCCAGGCCCGAGGCGTCAACCCCGACGTGTGGGTACACGGGACTCCCAGAGGCAGAGCTTCCATCACGTGCAGTGCGGAACCGTTCACCCGTCGTAGCGACGTGTGGGGTCCGTAATGCGTCTGAGGAGAATAACGCTTCGTACAGGCGGCACTACACCCAGTTGCTCAAATCACCGATTACGTCGCTTCTGTTATCGGTCTTCGCCCGTTCAAGTAGCGCACAGTGACCGGTTGTTGATCGAAATAGGTCACATTCCGTCTAAGCGCGGGGCGTGTTGTGGCCGAGTGCTACCAACGTGACTGGCGGGAGCCCGGGCGGGGTATGACCGAGAGAATGCTCAGTGGCGGCGGCGGTGCAGGGCGATGGCCGCGGCCGTCCCACCTGCGATGGCGCCGACTCCGGCGGCGGCCGGGATGCCGACCTTGGCGGCCTTGCGGCCGGTGCGGTAGTCCCGCAGACGCCAGTCCCGCTCACGCGCGTGCTTGCGCAGCTTGGCGTCGGGATTGATCGCGTACGGATGCCCGACGAGCGAGAGCATCGGGATGTCGTTGTGCGAATCGCTGTACGCGGCGCAGCGGGCCAGGTCCAGGCCCTCGGCCGACGCGAGCGCGCGCACCGCCTCCGCCTTCGCGGGGCCGTGCAGGGGCTCGCCGACGAGCTTTCCCGTATAGACACCGTCCACGGACTCGGCGACCGTGCCGAGCGCGCCGGTCAGGCCGAGGCGGCGGGCGATGATCGTGGCCGTCTCCACCGGGGCGGCCGTGACCAGCCAGACCTTCTGGCCCGCGTCCAGGTGGGCCTGGGCCAGGGCGCGGGTGCCGGGCCAGATGCGCTCGGCCATGTACTCGTCGTAGATCTCCTCGCCGATGGACATCAGCTCGGCGACACGGTGGCCCTTGACGATGGAGAGCGCGCTGTCGCGGGCGTCCTGCATGTGCTCGGGGTCCTCGACGCCCGCGAGCCTGAACCATGCCTGCTGCCAGGCGAATCGGGCCAGCTCCTGGCGCTCGAAGAACTTCCGCTTGTAGAGGCCGCGGCCGAAGTGGAAGATCGCGGCGCCCTGCATGACGGTGTTGTCGAGGTCGAAGAAGGCGGCGGCCTTGTCGTCGCCGAAGACCGGGAACTCCGGCTCCTCGGGTTCCTCCGGCGAGGTGGCCGCGACGAGATCGTCGAGGGCCTCCAGCTCCTGGGAGGTCTTGCGCGCTGCCTCAGCCGAGGCCTCGCCTGCCAACACGCTCCGCGCGGTGGCGGAGCGCCTACGGGGGGTGAGCCATCCGAGAGCGGCCATGTCGTGAGCATAGCTAGTTCGTTCGGCCCTTCCGGAGTCGGCAGGATTCGGTGCCGTGAACTCTGCGCGACCGCACCGTTAAAGAGGTGGCCCGCGCGGCGCGTCGGCGGGGCGAGAATGGTGTCATGAGCCCGATTTTTCGCCGTACGGAGAAGAAGAAGCCCCAGGACCGGACGGTCACCCTGATCGGAAAGCCCGGCTGCCATCTGTGCGATGAAGCACAGCTGGTGATCGAGAAGGTCTGCGGCGAGCTGGGAGTCGTATGGGAGAAGAAGGACATCACGCAGGACGAAGAGCTCAACAAGGCCTACTGGGAACAGATCCCGGTGGTTCTGGTCGATGGTGAGCAGCACACCTTCTGGCGCGTGAACGAGGACCGACTGCGGCGCGAGCTCGCTCCGTAGTCCGAATCGTCACTGACCGACGAGTCCAAACGGCCCGAATGGTCCCTTAGGATCGTGGGCGGTTTTGGTCTCGGGGGCGATGATCGTGAGGAGAGTGTGCGGTTTTGCCCCCATCAAATGAGCACCGCGGCCTCATGTGCGCCGGTTCCCGCGCAGGGCGCCAGGGGCGCGTGACCCCGGTCACGTTAGCCGGGCAAATCGGACACCATCTTTGTGCACGCGTTCACAAAGACATAGCCTGCTTTCGACGGGGCGGTCTGGGGACGTGTGACCGCCTGCAGCCCCGCTCTACCCGCAGGAGCACCGTGGCAACTGGCCGAACTCACCGACCGGCGACCCGCAGCCGAGGGATTCCCGAGGCCACCGTCGCCAGGCTTCCGCTGTACCTCCGAGCCCTCACCGCTCTGTCGGAGCGCTCGGTGCCCACGGTCTCCTCCGAGGAGCTCGCGGCCGCCGCGGGGGTCAACTCCGCGAAGCTGCGCAAGGACTTCTCCTACCTCGGCTCCTACGGGACGCGCGGCGTCGGCTACGACGTCGAGTACCTCGTCTACCAGATCTCACGCGAGCTCGGCCTGACCCAGGACTGGCCCGTCGTGATCGTCGGCATCGGTAACCTCGGTGCGGCCCTTGCCAATTACGGCGGGTTCGCCTCGCGCGGCTTCCGTGTCGCCGCGCTGATCGACGCCGACCCGGCCATGGCGGGCACGCCCGTGGCGGGCATGCCGGTCCAGCACACGGACGACCTCGAAAAGATCATCAGCGACAATGGCGTCTCCATCGGCGTCATCTCCACCCCGGCGGGCGCCGCCCAGCAGGTCTGCGAGCGGCTCGTCGCCGCCGGTGTGACCTCGATCCTGAACTTCGCGCCCACCGTTCTCTCCGTGCCCGACGGCGTCGACGTACGCAAGGTGGACCTCTCCATCGAGCTGCAGATCCTCGCCTTCCACGAGCAGCGCAAGGCCGGCGAGGAAGCCGCGGCCGACGGGACCGCGGCGCCCGCCGCCACCAAGCAGCAGCGCAAAGGACCCGACGGGGACGTCCCCGCCGTGATGCCGGCATGAGTCTCCTCGTCGTGGGGCTGAGCCACCGCAGCGCTCCGGTGAGCGTCCTGGAGCGGGCCGCGCTCAACGTGGACGCGCAGTCCAAGCTCCTGCAGGACACGCTCGCCGCCGAGCCCGCCGCCGAAGCGGCCGTACTCGCCACCTGCAACCGCATCGAGCTGTACGCCGACGTGGACAAGTTCCACGCGGGCGTCGCCGAGCTGTCGACCCTGCTCGCGCAGCACAGCGGCGTGGGTCTGGAAGAGCTCACCCCTTATCTCTACGTCCACTACGAGGACCGAGCCGTCCACCACCTGTTCTCGGTGGCCTGCGGCCTGGACTCGATGGTCGTCGGCGAGGGGCAGATCCTCGGTCAGATCAAGGACGCCCTCGCCCGCTCCCAGGAGCTGCACACCGCGGGCCGCCTCCTCAACGACCTCTTCCAGCAGGCCCTGCGGGTCGGCAAGCGCGCGCACTCGGAGACCGGCATCGACCGGGCCGGGCAGTCGCTCGTGACCTTCGGCCTCGAACAGCTCGCCGGGCGCGAGCCGGTCGAGACCTGGGCCAAGGGCAAGCGCGCCCTGGTCATCGGCGCCGGCTCCATGTCCTCGCTCGCCGCCGCGACGCTCGCGCGCGCCGGTGTCCACGAGGTCGTCGTCGCCAACCGCACCCTTGACCGGGCGCACCGCCTCGCGGAGATCCTCGCCGAGGGCGGCACGGGCACCATCGCGCGCGCCGTGCCGATGGACCAGGTGGCGGCCGAACTGACACGTGCAGATGTCGCGGTCTCCTGCACCGGCGCCACGGGGCTCGTCCTGACCGCGGAAGCCGTCGCGGCAGGCGTGGCCGACCGCACCGGAGCGCCCGTCGCGGCGCCCGTCACCGTGGGCGCCCCGCACCTGCCCGCGTCCTCGGCCCCCTCCGCCCCGCACGACGCCGCCGGCGGCACCGACGAGGCCTGCCCGCTCGGACTCTCCGGCGACGGGGCGACCGTGCCCCGCGGGGTCGGGTTCTCCGTCATGGGCGAGGAAGCCGTCGCCGGGATGGACGCCGCCACGCTCGAACAGCACGCCGCCTGGGTGGACAACGCGCCCGCCGAGCGCCGCGACGACCCGCAGAGCGAGGCCGACACCATCAGCGCGCTCGCCGCGGCCGTGGCCGCGGGCGGACGCATTCCCGAGCACCGCCGCCGCCCCTCGCTCGTCGAGACCGGCAACGTCCTGCTCGCCCTGCTCGACCTGGCCATGCCCCGCGACATCGACGGCGCCGTGCACCGCATCGACGGCGTACGCCTCGTCGACATCGAGTCGCTCGCCGACGCCTCCGCCGACGCCCCCATGGCCGACGATGTGGAGCAGGTCCGGGCGATCGTCTCCGACGAGGTCGCCGCCTTCGGCGCCGCGCAGCGGGCCGCGCACATCACGCCGACCGTGGTCGCCCTGCGCACCATGGCCGCCGACGTCGTCGCGAACGAGATCGCACGGCTCGACGGACGGCTCCCCGGGCTTCCCGAGAAGGAGCGCGCGGAGATCACCCAGACCGTCCGCCGCGTCGTCGACAAGCTGCTCCACGCGCCCACCGTGCGCGTCAAGCAACTGGCGAGCGAGCCCGGCGGCGCCGGGTACGCGGACGCGCTGCGCACCCTCTTCGACCTCGACCCGCAGACGGTCGCCGCCGTCAGCAGGGCCGACAAGGTCAACGAATCCACCGATCAGAACGCAACGCAAACAGATCCGAATCGAGGCCGGGCATGACCGAGAGGGCATTGAGGCTCGGGACACGGCGCAGCAAGCTGGCCATGGCCCAGTCCGGGCAAGTGGCCGACACAGTGAGTCAGTTGACGGGCCGACCCGTGGAGCTCGTGGAGATCACGACGTACGGCGACACGTCCCGTGAGCACCTGGCACAGATCGGCGGCACCGGCGTCTTCGTGACCGCCCTGCGTGACGCGCTGCTCGCCGGCGAGGTCGACTTCGCCGTCCACTCGCTGAAGGACCTGCCGACTACGCAGCCGGACGACCTGGCCCTGGCCGCCGTCCCGCTGCGCGAGGACCCCCGCGACGTGCTCATCGCGCGGGACGGGATGACCTTCGAGGAGCTGCCGAGCGGCGCGCGCATCGGCACCGGCTCGCCCCGCCGCATGGCGCAGCTCAACGCCTACGCCCGCAACCACGGGCTCGCGATAGAGACCGTGCCGATCCGCGGCAACATCGACACCCGCATCGGGTTCGTGCACAAGGGCGAGCTCGACGCCGTCGTACTCGCCGCCGCCGGGCTCCACCGCGTCGGCAGGATCGACGAGGTGACCGACTTCCTGTCGGTCGACACAGTTCTGCCCGCCCCCGGCCAGGGGGCACTGGCGATCGAATGTGCCGCGTCCGACGCGTCACTGACCGCCGCGCTCGCCGAGCTCGACGACCCGTACACCCGGGCCGCCGTGACCGCCGAGCGATCCCTGCTCGCCGCCCTGGAGGCCGGCTGCAGCGCACCTGTGGGTGCGTTGGCCGACCTGCTGGCCGACGGGCAGATTGTCAAGGAAATGCGCCTGCGCGGCGTCGTCGGGGCAACCGACGGCTCGACGCTGGTGCAGCTGTCCACCACCGGTCCCGTGCCCGAGACGCATGACCAAGCCTTGGCGCTCGGTCGCGAACTCGCTGCCGAGATGCTTGCCAAGGGCGCGGCCGGTCTGATGGGGGAGCGAGCACTTTGAGCCCCACCTCGAACCTTCCCGGCCTTCCCGCACACGGGCACGTCACCTTCCTGGGTGCCGGACCCGGAGATCCGGGACTACTTACGCTACGCGCCGTAGAGGCGCTGGCCCGAGCGGACGTACTGGTCGCCGAGCCCGATGTGCTCGACGTCGTCTCCGCGCATGCCAGGGGAGGTGTGGACACACCTCAGCCAGGGGTAGTTGACGACGCGTCAGCGATCACCGAAGCGTCGTCTTCGCGAGCCGCCACCAATCTTGTCATGGAGGCAGCGAGGGGCGGCAAGCGGGTCGTACGTGCCGTCAGCGGCGACGTCGGCCTCGACACCTACGCGGCCGAGGAGATGCTCGCCTGCGCCGCCGAGGGCATCGCCTTCGAGGTCGTGCCCGGCATCGCGGCGGCGGTCGGTGTACCCGCCTACGCGGGTGTTCCGCTGCGCGACGCGCAGGGCACGGACGTACGTTTCGTCGACGCGCGCACCGCGTCCGACCGCTGCTGGAGCGAGGTGGGCGCGTCCGACGGGACCCTCGTCGTGTCGACCTCCCTGGACTCCGTGGCCGCGACCGCCGGTGAGCTGGTGTCGTCCGGGCGCAAGCCGGACACCCCGCTGACGGTGACCGTCGCCGGCACGACGACGCGCCAGCGCACCTGGCAGGCGACCCTGGGCACCATCGCCCAGGTCCTCAAGCAGGCGAAGGTGCTGCCCTCGCCCGACGGAGGCCAGCCCGTCATAGCCGTCGTCGGCGAGCGGTCCGCCGCCGCCCAGCGCGATCAGCTGTCGTGGTTCGAGTCGAAGCCGCTCTTCGGGTGGCGCGTGCTCGTCCCGCGCACCAAGGAGCAGTCGGCGTCGCTCTCCGACCAGTTGCGGTCCTACGGAGCGGTGCCGCACGAGGTGCCGACCATCGCCGTCGAGCCGCCCCGCACGCCCCAGCAGATGGAGCGCGCGGTCAAGGGCCTGGTCACCGGTCGCTACGAGTGGATCGCCTTCACCTCGGTCAACGCGGTCAAGGCCGTGCGCGAGAAGTTCGAGGAGTACGGGCTCGACGCGCGCGCCTTCGCCGGGATCAAGGTCGCGGCGGTCGGCGAGCAGACGGCCGCGGCGCTGATCGCCTTCGGCGTGAAGCCCGACCTCGTGCCCAGCGGCGAGCAGTCGGCCGCCGGTCTCCTGGAGGACTGGCCGCCGTACGACCCGGTCTTCGACCCGATCGACCGCGTCTTCCTGCCGCGCGCCGACATCGCCACGGAGACGCTGGTCGCCGGTCTCATCGATCTCGGGTGGGAGGTCGACGACGTCACCGCCTACCGGACGGTGCGCGCGTCGCCGCCCCCGGCGGACACGCGTGAGGCGATCAAGGGCGGCGGCTTCGACGCCGTGCTCTTCACGTCCTCCTCGACCGTGCGCAACCTCGTCGGCATCGCCGGCAAGCCGCACAACGTGACCGTCATCGCGTGCATCGGCCCCGCCACCGCCAAGACCGCGGAGGAGCACGGGCTCCGGGTCGACGTGATGGCTCCGGAGCCGTCCGTGCACAAGCTGGCGGCGGCGCTCGCCGAGTTCGGGACCCGGCGCCGGATGGCCGCGCTCGACGCGGGGGACCCCGTCACCAGGCCCAGCGAGCGGCGGCCTGGTTCCCGTAGGCGGCGTACGGCGCCCTGAGGCTTCCGGGCCGTGCATACCCCTGGCCCCGGCTGAGATCCTTCAGCCGGGGCCGGAATCTTTTCGTGAGGTGAGAGAGACAGTGACCAAGTACGGATCGTTCCCCGGGGCCCGGCCCCGTCGGCTGCGGACCACCCCCGCCATGCGGCGCATGGTCGCGGAGACGCGGCTGCACCCGGCCGACCTGATCCTCCCCGCGTTCGTGCGCGAGGGGATCAGCGCCCCCGTGGAGATCGGCGCGATGCCCGGCGTCGTGCAGCACACCCGCGACAGCCTGCGGAAGGCCGCGGTCGAGGCGGTGGAGGCCGGGGTCTCCGGGATCATGCTCTTCGGGGTGCCCGAGGAGGAGAAGAAGGACGGCGCCGGGACCGTCGGCACCGACCCGGACGGGATCCTCCAGGTCGCCCTGCGCGACGTGCGGGCCGAGGTCGGCGACGACCTCATCGTCATGTCCGACCTGTGCCTCGACGAGTTCACCGACCACGGTCACTGCGGTGTCCTGGACGCCGAGGGCCGTGTCGACAACGACGCCACCCTCGAGCGGTACGCGGAGATGGCGCAGGTCCAGGCCGACGCGGGCGCCCACGTCGTGGGGCCGAGCGGCATGATGGACGGTCAGGTCGGCGTCATCCGCGACGCGTTGGACCAGGTCGGCCACGAGGACGTCTCCATCCTGGCCTACGCGGTCAAGTACTCGTCGGCGTTCTACGGCCCCTTCCGCGAGGCCGTCGGTTCGTCGCTCAGCGGCGACCGCAAGACCTACCAGCAGGACCCGGCCAACACCCGTGAGTCCCTGCGCGAGCTGGCGCTCGACCTCGAAGAGGGCGCCGACATGGTGATGGTGAAGCCCGCCGGGCCCTACCTCGACATCCTGGCGAAGGTCGCGGGCACCGTGGACGTGCCGGTCGCCGCGTACCAGATCTCCGGTGAGTACTCGATGATCGAGGCCGCCGCCGAGCGCGGCTGGATCGACCGGGACCGGGCGATCATGGAGTCCCTGACGGGGATCAAGCGAGCCGGCGCCAACATGATCCTCACGTACTGGGCCACCGAGGTGGCGCGGCAGCTCTGAGGCAGCTCTGAGACCGGCTTGACCTCAAGCTTGATTGAGGTAGCAGGGTGGTGTGCATCGACGTTCCGAACGACGGGCCGTCGACGTTCTGAGGAGGACGTATGCGCGCCGTTGTACTGCATGAGTTCGGTCCTGCCGAGAACCTGACGTACGAGACGTTGCCCGACCCCGTCGCGGGGCCGGGCCAGGTACGGATCGCCGTACGCGCGGCGGGAGTCCACTTCGTCGAGACCGTCATGCGGCGTGGCGACGCCAGTGACATGGCGCCGCCGCTGCCCGAACTCCCCGCCGTCTTCGGCGGGGAGGCCGCCGGAGTCGTCGACGCGGTCGGCCCCGGCGTGGACCCCGCATGGCTCGGCCGGTCCGTCGTGACCCCGCGCAGTGCGCCCGGCGGGTACGCCGAGCTCACGGTGGCCGAGCTCGCCCAGCTGCACGAGGTGCCGGACGGTCTCGGGTTCGAGGCCGCGGTGACCATGGTGATGACCGGGGCGACGACCATGGGACTGCTGGACGCCGCTCGGCTCACCTCCGACGACGTGGTCCTTGTGACGTCCGCCGCCGGTGGCGTCGGACGGCTCGTGGTGCAGTACGCCCTGTCCGTGGGGGCGGTGGTGATCGGCGCCGCGGGCGGGGCCGACAAGGTCGAGGCGGTCTGGGAACTCGGTGCCGACCTCGCCGTCGACTACAACGAGGCCGGCTGGGCGGACCTCGTGCGGGAGCGCCTCGACGGGCGTGAGGTGAGCGTCGTGCTCGACGGGGTGGGCGGTGAGAAGTCCGCCGCCGCGTTCGGGCTCATCGGCCGGGGCGGGCGGTACGTGGTCATCGGCTGGTCCTCGCAGGAAGGGTTCGAGCCGGACGCGGGTGTGGTGGAGCAGCGGGGCATCACCGTCACCAACGCGCTGATGCGGCTGCTCGAGCGTCCCGAGGACGGCCCCGACCAGCAGCGGCGGGCTCTTGAGGCCGCCGCCAAGGGCGAGTTGGTGCCCGCGGTGCAGACGTTCCCGCTGGCGCAGGCCGCACAGGCCCACGCGGCCATGGAGCGCCGGCAGACGACCGGGAAGGTCGTACTGGTCCCGTAGGGCCGCCGGCCGGGCGCCTAGCCCTGCTTGACCAGGGTCACCAGACGGGACAGGCCGTCGGCGCCGTACCCCTCGTCGACGGCGCGGTCCAGGAGGCCCTGGAAGGGCTCGAAGAGGTCGGTCCGCAGGCCCTGCTCGGCGTACGCCTGCAGGAAGTTGGGGAACGCCTCGCGGTTCATGGCGAGGTTGGACACGTCGGTGAGGTGCTGACCGGTGTCGACCGCGTCGGCTGTCTCCGGCACGATCGCGTCCGTCATCGCCGCGACCCAGTCCCTCAGCAGTGGCGCGAACTCCCGGGCCGGGATGCCCTCGCTGCCGATCAGCGCGAAGGCCTGCGCGACGCCCGCCGCCATGCCGTACATGCCGGTGAGCAGGGCGAGGTCGTGGAGGGCGGCGAGGCCGGGGTCCTTGCCGACCCACTTGGCCTCGGCCAGCGCGGTCAGGGTTTCGCGGTGTGCCGCGAAGGCGGCCTCGTCGGTGCCGCTGTAGAGGATGTACGCGGCGGGCGTCGCGATCATCTGGGGGACGGCCATGATGCCGCCGTCGATGTACGCGATGCCGTGCGCCTCGGCCCATGCCGCCAACTCCCTTGCCTGGGAAGGCGTTCCGTTCGTGAGGTTCACGAGGGTGCGGCCCTTGAGGGCGGCTGCCTCGGGCTCCAGGAGGCTGCGGACACTGTCGTTGGTCGTGAGGCAGACGATGACCAGAGGGGCGGCCTCGATGGCGTCCTTCGCCGTCTCGGCCGGGGCCGCCCCCTGCGCCGCGAGGGGGCCCGTCTTGGCTGCCGTGCGGTTCCACACGGTGGTGGGGTGGCCGGCCTTGAGGAGCGCGGAGGCGAGGGCGGTGCCCATGAGGCCGAGGCCCAGGACGGTTACGGGGGACTGTGCGGGCTGTGCGGGCATGGCAGGGGTACTCCGATCGGAGGTGTGGGTGGGAACACCTCCGATCCTTCCCATGGCCGGGGAAGCGGACAAGTACCGACTTTATTGTGCGTACTTACCGGGAGGTGTGTGCCCTGCCCTCAGGCCTGCCCGCCGGTCACCAGGTCAGTGCGTCAGCCGCCGACGTCTGCCAGTACGTGACGAACGCCGAGCTGTCCACGTACACCCCGTCCTGCGGGAGCTTCGCCGCCGCCGGGCCGCCCACACTGCCGTTCATCGCGCGGTTGGAGAAGTGGACGTCCAGCTTGTGGGCCACGGAACCTTCCGAGCCCTCGGGGGAGGACGTGCCGATGGCCGCGTACGCCGACTGACCCGGCTCCAGGGTGACGACCGCCTGGGGCTTGCTCGCGTCGAGCCACGGGGTGGCGGCCTGGCCCTCGTCGAAGCGGAGGAACGGGGCGCCGTACGCGTAACACGTCTTCGTGCCGGTGTTCTTGGCCTTCAGGAGCAGGTGGTTGATGGGGCGGTCGACCTGCTGCACGGTGACCTTCGTGGTGGCCGCGGTGCAGGTGACCGGCGCCGACTTGGCGGCGGGGGCGGCGGCCGAGGCGGCGCCGAGCGCGGTGAACGAGAGGGCGGCGGTGAGGGCCGCGGAAACGGCGGCGGCCTTGGTGCTGAGTCGCATGGCTGGTCTCTTTCGGTGTGATGCGGGAGACGCGAGCCGCGCCGAGGGACTCCCGGTCGCGGCGTGCTTGTATGACCCAGAGCTTGTGCGTGGTTCTGTCCCGTTGGACAGGGTGGGACGGCAGTTGGGGGACGCCGGGACGTTCGTACGGCTGTGATCTGCGGAAACTCCGTTCCCTGGAACGGATGGATGGGATGGAGAGAGCGTGGGGGCGGGCGATCTCGCGGAGTTGCTGCGGGAGTTGAAGGAGAGGTCGGGGCTCAGTTACGGGTCGCTGGCCAAGCGGCTGCATGTGTCGACGTCGACGCTGCACCGGTATGTGAGCGGGGCGGCCGTGCCGACGGAGTTCGCTCCGTTGGAGCGGTTCGCCCGGGTCTGCAAGGCCTCGCGGGAAGAGATGGTCGAGCTCCACCGACGGTGGATCCTGGCCGACGCGTCGAGGGGCGACCGCAAGGAGGCTCTTCCGGGGGCGGCTCCGGTCGCGGCGCCCGACGAGCCGGTGGCGGCCGTCCCAGCCCCCGCCGACCCGGCGAGAACCGTCCCGGCCCCCGCCGACGCCACTGACCCCGCCCGCCCCGGCGACCCAGGCGACGAGCCCCCCGGCATCGTCATCGGCCCCGCCCCCACCGATGGCAGGACCGAGGGGAGGCGGCTGCCCCGGGCGCGGGTTCTCGTCGCCGCGGGTGTCGTTCTCGCCCTCGGCGCCACCGCCGTCGCCGTCCAGGCCGCCTCCGGCGGCGGTGACCGCGACCCTGCCGCCGTCGACTCACCGGCCCCGCACGGCGAGCGGCAGCCGGGCCCGGACGGCACCGGGTCCGCTTCGCCCACCGGGAAAGAGTCCGGGAAGGGCAAGCCGGACAAGGAGCCGAAGGGCTCCGGCAGACCGAAGGACGGGGGAAGCAAGGGCGACGGGAGCGGGACCGGGGCCCCCGGCACCGGAGACGACGCCAAGACCGGTGGCGGCACCGGCGCCGACCGGAGCGGTGTTCCGGTGACCGTCTCCACCCAGCCCCAGCACTGGGAGGACCCCTGCGGCCACCCCTACCTCGTCGACAAGGATCCCGCCACCCTCTCCCCGCCCCCCAACGAACAGGACGCCGCCGGCTGGGTGGCCGCGAACGGCGCGGTCTCCGCACGGGACCAGACCGTGAAGCTGACCGTGCAGGGCAAGGGCGAGGGAACCGTCGTCCTGGAGTCCCTGAACGTCCGCGTCGCCACAACCAGCGCACCGCTCGCCTGGACCAACTACAAGATGGGCTATCTCGGCGTCGGCTGCGGAGGCAACGTGCCCAAGCGCTCCTTCGCCGTCAACCTGGACGCCTCGGTGCCGCGCCCGACCCCGCTGGAAGGGGAGAGCGGCTTCCCCTACAAGGTGAGCGCCAGCGACCCCGAGGCGTTCTTCGTCAACGCGACCGCCAACACCCGTTACGTACGCTGGTACTTGGAGCTGGAGTGGTCGAGCGGCTCCCGGCACGGCACGGTGCGCATCGACGACACGGGCAAACCCTTCGCCACGAGCGGCGACAAGGGCCGCCCCGTCTACGGGTTCTCGCTCAACAGCAAGAAGTGGACCAAGACGAACCGCGACGACGACAACGTGCCGGACCCGCCTGCCTGACCCGCCTGCCTGACCCGCCGGGCTACCTGGACCCGTCCGCCGGGGCGTTCGGGGCGTCCGCATCCCGGAATGGTGCTTGTAAACGCCACGCAGATCCTTACGCTGCCGGAAAACAAAGGAGCCGCAGATGACCGTCACCGACGCGCACGTCCCCACCGGCCAGGACGAAGACAGAGCCCAAGGCCCGGCCCCCGTACCGGAGTTCGCGGGCCGCGTCGCCTCCGTCGGCGGCTCCCCCGTACGGGACATCCTGGCCGTGACCGCGCGGCCCGAGGTCATCAACTTCGCGGGCGGCCTCCCCGCCCCCGGCCTCTTCGACAAGGGCGGCATCGCCGCCGCGTTCCAGGCAGTGCTCACCGAGCAGCCCGAACGTGCGCTCCAGTACGCCACGACCGAGGGCGAGCCCGCCCTGCGGTCCGCCATCGCCGCACGCTTCTCCGTGCGCGGGCTCGCGACCGACGCCGACGACATCGTCATCACCACCGGATCGCAGCAGGCGCTCTCGCTGCTCGCCACGGCCCTCATCGAGCCCGGTGAGGCCATCCTCGTCGAAAGCCCCTGCTACCTGGCCGCACTTCAGGCCTTCGGCTTCGCCGGCGCGCGGGTCGTGCCCGTGCCGTGCGACGAGGCCGGGATCGACCCGGACGCCCTCGACGAACTCGTCGCCCTCCACCGGCCCAAGCTGCTCTACACCGTCCCCACCTTCCAGAACCCCACCGGCCGCACCATGCCCGCCGGGCGCCGAGCCGCGGTCGCCGCCGTCGCCGCGCGGCGCGGACTGTGGATCGTCGAGGACGACCCGTACGGAGAGCTGCGCTTCGAGGGCGAACGCGTGCCGTGGATCGCCTCGTACCCCGGCGCCGAGGACCGCACCGTCCTGCTCGGCAGCTTCTCCAAGGTCATGGCGCCCGGACTGCGCCTCGGCTGGCTGCGTGGCCCCGCCGCGCTGCTGCGGGCCTGCGCCATCGCCAAGCAGGCCGCCGACCTGCACACCCCGACCGTCAACCAGCTCGCGGCGGCACGGTACTTGGCGGACAACGACCTCGACGCACACGTGGCCCACGTCGCGGGGCAGTACCGCCTGCACCGGGACGCGATGCTCGCGGGGATCGGGGACGCGCTGCCCGAGGGATCCAGCTGGCTCCGGCCGGAAGGCGGCATGTTCGTCTGGGCCAAGCTCCCCGACGGCCACGACACCGCCGCGCTGCTCCCCGAGGTCGTCAGGCACGACGTGGCGTACGTGCCGGGGGCGCCGTTCTTCGCGGGTGAACCTGACCGGACCACCCTGCGGATGTGCTTCGTCACGCAGTCCCCCGACGAGATCGCCGAGGGACTGCGCCGACTGGGCGGCGCGCTGCGCGGTGAGACGCCGCGCGGTTAGAGGCGCTCAGGCGTCCTGATGCCGAGCAGCGCCATGCCCTGGTGCAGGGTGCGGGCCGTGATGTCACACAGGAACAGACGGTTCTCGACCTGCGCCGGGGTGTCCGCCTTCAGGACCGGGCACTTGTCGTAGAACGTCGTGTAGAACGACGCCAGTTGGTAGAGGTACGCGGCCAGCTTGTGCGGTGCGTACTCACCGGCGACCTCGGCGACCGTCTCCGCGAACTGGTCGACGTGCAGGCCAAGCGCCCGCTCGGCGGCGGCCAGTTCGAGCTCCGGGTGCGCCTGCGGCCGTACGTCGCCCGCCTTGCGCAGGATCGACTGGATACGGGCGTACGCGTACTGGAGGTACACGGACGTGTCGCCGTTCAGCGACACCATCTGGTCCAGGTCGAACTTGTAGTCGCGCACCGCCGACGTCGACAGGTCCGCGTACTTCACCGCGCCGATGCCCACCTGGGCGCCGCGCTCGGCGATCTCCTCCTCGGAGAGGTCCTGGGCCTTCTCGCGGACGATGGCCGACGCACGGTCGATCGCCTCGTCGAGCAGGTCGATGAGGCGTACGGTCTCGCCCTCACGGGTCTTGAACGGCTTGCCGTCCTTGCCGAGCACGGTGCCGAAGCCGAGCTGCACCGCCTTGACGTCGTCCGTCAGCCAGCCCGCCCTGCGGGCCGTCTCGAAGACCATCTTGAAGTGCAGGGACTGCCGCGCGTCCACCACGTACAGGAGGGTGTCGGCCTTGAGGTTGAAGACGCGGTCGCGGATCGCGGAGAGGTCCGTCGCCGCGTACCCGAAGCCGCCGTCGGACTTCTGGACGATCAGCGGGGACGGGTTGCCGTCCGGGCCCTTCACGTCGTCGAAGAAGACGCACAGCGCGCCGTTCGACCGGACCGCGACGCCGGACTCCTCAAGGATGCGGCAGGTCTCCGCCAGCATGTCGTTGTAGCCCGACTCACCGACGATGTCCTCGTCGGCGATCTCCACGTCCAGCTTGTTGAAGACCGAGTAGAAGTACACCTTCGACTCGTCCACGAACCGCTGCCAGATGGCGAGGGTCTCCGGGTCGCCCGCCTGGAGGTCCACGACACGGCGCCGGGCCCGCGTCTTGAAGTCCTCGTCGGAGTCGAAGAGCACCTTCGACTCCTTGTAGACGCGGTTGAGGCCCGACATGGCCTCCTCGCCCGCCTGCTCGGTCCCGTCGGCGGCCTGGTGGCCCAGCGCGTCCGGGTGCTCGATCAGATACTGCACGAGCATGCCGAACTGGGTTCCCCAGTCGCCGATGTGGTGGCGGCTGACCACCTTCTCGCCGGTGAACTCCAGGATCTTGACGACGGAGTTGCCGATGACCGAGTTCCGCAGGTGGCCGACGTGCATCTCCTTGGCCACGTTCGGCTGGGCCCAGTCGACCACCGTCGTGCCCGCCTGCTCGGCGTACGGCACGCCGAGCCGCTCGCCGTCGGCGGCGCGCGCGGCGAGGTTCTCGGTGATCGCCTTGTCGGTGACCGTCACGTTCAGGAAGCCGGGGCCCGAGACCTCGACATCCTTGATCGTGCCGTCGTCCGCGGGGAGGGCGTCCACGACCTTCGTCGCGAGCTCGCGCGGGTTCGCCTTCGCCTTCTTGGCGAGGGCCAGGATCCCGTTGGCCTGGTAGTCGGCCCGGTCGCTTCGTCGCAGCAGCGGGTCGGCGGCGCTGGCCTCCGGCAGGGCAGCCGAGAGGGCGTCCGCGAGGCGCTGGTGGACGGAGGCGGTGAGGGACGTGACCGAGGCCATGGAGTGGATGCCGTTCTCCTCGAGGTGCAGATAGACCCGGCAAGTATCCCATGCAGAGAAAAGCGGTTTTCGCGGTTGCGGGTGGAGCTGGGAGAATGACTCCGACAAGCGGTACTCACGTAGAAGAAGAGTTGAAGCAGAAAGGCGTGCCGATCGTGGCTCAGAGCACCGATACCACCGACTGGGTCTCCCGCTACGCGGACGAGGTCATCGCCGAGTCGGAGCGTCGTGCCCCGGGCAAACCGGTCGTCGTCGCCTCCGGGCTCTCCCCCTCCGGCCCCATTCACCTGGGCAACCTCCGTGAGGTCATGACCCCGCACCTGGTCGCGGACGAGATCCGGCGGCGCGGGCACGAGGTCAGGCACCTGATCTCCTGGGACGACTACGACCGGTACCGCAAGGTCCCGGCCGGCGTCCCCGGCGTCGACGAGTCCTGGGCCCAGCACATCGGCAAGCCCCTCACCTCCGTGCCCGCACCGGCCGGTTCCGCGCACGCGAACTGGGCCGAGCACTTCAAGGCGGCCATGACCGAGGCGCTCGACGAGCTGGGTGTCGAGTACGACGGGATCAGCCAGACCGAGCAGTACACCTCGGGTGTCTACCGCGAGCAGATCCTGCACGCCATGAAGCACCGCGGTGACATCGACGCGATCCTCGACCAGTACCGGACCAAGAAGGCGCCCGGCAAGAAGCAGTCGCAGAAGCCGGTCGACGAGGCCGAGCTGGAGGCCGCCGAGGGCTCCGGCGCCGCGAGCGAGGACGACGGCAGCGGCGGCACCAGCGGGTACTTCCCGTACAAGCCGTACTGCGGCGCGTGCGAGAAGGACCTGACCACCGTCACGTCGTACGACGACGAAAGCACCGAGCTTTCGTACGTGTGCGCCGACTGCGGGCACAGCGAGACCGTCCACCTGAGCGAGTTCAACCGCGGCAAGCTGGTCTGGAAGGTCGACTGGCCCATGCGCTGGGCGTACGAGGGCGTCATCTTCGAGCCCAGCGGCGTGGACCACTCGTCCCCCGGGTCGTCCTTCGTGGTCGGCGGGCAGATCGTGCGCGAGATCTTCGACGGCGTGCAGCCGATCGGGCCGATGTACGCGTTCGTCGGCATCTCGGGCATGGCGAAGATGTCGTCCTCCAAGGGCGGCGTGCCGACCCCGGCCGACGCGCTGAAGATCATGGAGGCGCCGCTCCTGCGCTGGCTGTACGCGCGCCGCAAGCCCAACCAGTCCTTCAAGATCGCCTTCGACCAGGAGATCCAGCGGCTCTACGACGAGTGGGACAAGCTGGACGCGAAGGTCGCCGACGGCTCCGCGCTGCCCGCCGACGTCGCCGCGCACTCGCGCGCGGTGCGCACGGCTGCCGGTGAGCTGCCGTCGACGCCGCGTCCCCTTCCGTACCGGACGCTCGCGTCCGTCGCGGACGTCACGGCCGGCGCCGAGGACCAGACCCTGCGCATCCTGCGGGACCTGGACCCCTCGGACCCGATCTCGTCCCTGGACGAGGCGCGGCCGCGGCTCGACCGCGCCGAGAACTGGATCACCACCCAGGTCCCGGCCGACGCCCGCACCATCGTGCGCGCGGAGCCCGACGCGGAGCTCCTCTCCTCCCTGGACGACGAGGGCCGTGAGTCGCTGCGGCTGCTCCTGGAGGGCCTGGACACGCACTGGTCCCTCGACGGGCTCACGCACCTGGTGTACGGGGTTCCGAAGGTGCAGGCCGGGTTCTCCGCGGACGCGACGGCCAAGGAGCTCCCGCCGGAGATCAAGGTCGCGCAGCGGTCCTTCTTCGCCCTCCTGTACCGCCTCCTGGTGACCCGGGAGACGGGACCGCGACTGCCCACGCTGTTGCTCGCCGTGGGCGCGGAGCGGGTGCGGAAGCTGCTCGGCGCGTAACGCTTGCCGCTTCGGCTGTACGGGTTCGGGGGCGGCGCCCATTTCTACTGGGCGCCGCCCCTTCGCGTACCGCGGAACGAGCCGCCGCTTCGCGGCGAAGCTTTCCCACCCACCCACCCGATTGCCCCGGGGTGATCGGGTGGGGGAGTGAGCTTGTTCGGCCGGGGATGGCTGCTGGGAGTCGGTGGGTGGGCGAGCTTGTTCGGCCGAGGGTGGCTGCCGGGAATCGGTGGGTGGAGGAGCTTGTTCGGCCGGGGATGGCTGCTGGGTGTCGGGTGGGTGGGTGGGAGACATTTGCCGCGAAGCGGCGGGTCTGTGGAGGCGCGCGCACCCGCTGACAGAGAGATGTGCGCGGCGGATCGTCGGCGCGGGGCGATGCGGCGAGGGAGGCGCGCAGCGGGCCCGGGGCGGGCTGATGGGGCCGTGAGGGGCTGCATCCTTCGGACTACCGGGAGATCACTCCGGGGCAGGACGTCCGAGGCCCAGGGGCCAGACACCGTGGACGTATGAAGGAAATCATCGCCATCGTCGGATGGATCGTAGGGATTCAAGGCGCACTCGGAGCCGCCGGACGCCTCTTCGGCGACGAGCCATGGGGACTCTTCCAGAAGTGGTGGGACGTGCCCACCCCCGCCTACCTCGCCCTGGCCGTCGTCGGCGCCGCCCTCGCCATCTGGGGCGAGACCGCCAAGAAGCGCGCCCGCAGCAACGCGTGAGGCAGGGCCTGGGGCGGCGCCTGAGGCAGCGGAGCCGCAGCCCCGTAACCGCTACGCGCTGTACTCGGAGTCCAGCTCCTCCTGGTAGCGGCTCCGGAAATCACGCAGGTACGGACGCAGCGTGCTCTCCGCCGGAGGACCGCCCGCCTGCCCGGTGACGCCGTACAGGTCCATCAGGTACAGGCCGAACTGCCGGGCGTTGGGATAGTCCCCCAGCTCGCTCACGTACTTGCGGAACGCCGCGAAGTACGCGTCGTCGCGCGAGACGTCATCCGGCAGACCGGAAGCCTCGGGCAACGGCCCCAGCTCCTCCGGCCCCTCCTCCTGAGCGCCGTCGGCCGGAGCACCGCCCGCCGGCACGCCACCCTCGGCAGCCTGCTCCTCGCGCGGACCGGGGATCAGATGCTGACCACCGAGCGGACGGGTACGGCCGGGCCCCGCGGGCACCTGGAACTCCGGCTCGGCGGAAGCGACCGCGGCCCCGCCCTGCTCGTCGAAGTACGCCTGCTGCTGCTCCAGATACTCCTGCTGCTCGACATACGCCTGCTGCTCCGCGTACGCCTGCTGGTCCGCGTACCACTGGTCGTGCGGCTCCTCAGGAACGTACGACGGCTGCTGAGCCGCGAACCACGGGCTCACATGCGCCCCCGGAGCCTCCGGCTGCTGCTCCTGCCCCTGCTCCTGCTCGGGCTGCGCCTGCGGGGCCTGCTCCCGCTCGCCCTCCCGCTGGACCCGCGCCTGCCGCTCCGACTCCAGCTGAGGAACGGACGGCGCCACGAGCTCCGGCTGCTGCGACTCCGCCGCCACCGGCACCGGCGCGGGCGGAAGCAGCGCGGGCTCGATGCCCGCCGCCGCGAGGCCCGCGGGGGCGGTCTCCGCCAGGGGCACGCCGAAGCGTGCGAGGCGCAGCGGCATCAGCGACTCCACCGGGGCCTTGCGGCGCCAGTTGCGGCCGAAGCGGGCCTGGAGGCGGGCCTGGTAGATGAGGCGGTCCTGCTCCAGCTTGATGACCTGCTCGTAGGAGCGCAGCTCCCACAGCTTCATCCGGCGCCACAGCTTGAAGGTGGGCACGGGGGACAGGAGCCAGCGGGTGAGGCGTACGCCCTCCATGTGCTTGTCGGCCGTGATGTCGGCGATCCGGCCCACCGCGTGCCGCGCCGCCTCCACGGCGACCACGAACAGCACCGGGATGACGGCGTGCATGCCCACGCCCAGCGGGTCCGGCCAGGCCGCGGCGCCGTTGAAGGCGATCGTGGCCGCCGTGAGGAGCCAGGCCGTCTGGCGAAGGAGCGGGAAGGGAATGCGGATCCACGTCAACAGGAGGTCGAGCGCCAGCAGGACGCAGATGCCCGCGTCGATGCCGATCGGGAAGACCACCGAGAAGCTGCCAAAGCCCTTCTTCTCGGCCAGTTCACGCACGGCCGCGTACGACCCCGCGAAACCGATGCCGGCGATGACGACCGCACCGGCGACGACCACGCCGATGAGTATTCGGTGCGTGCGTGTCAGCTGCATCGCGGCCACCCGCGAACCCCTCCCTGTTCGGTTTGTTGCGAGCGACAGCCTGGCACACGCATGCGGAAGCCGGTGTGCCGGTACGGCAGGAGCCCGGCCACCAGGGGGCCGGGCTCCACAACTGCCTTGACTGCGCCGCGAGTTGCACGCGATGCGCGTGCCGCGCTTTTCGGGCCCTGCGTCAGCTCTTGGGCTTGCTGCTGGACTTGGACTTGGCGCTCGACGTCGAATCGTCGTCCTTGGAGCCCGAGTCCTTCGAACCCGAATCCTTCGAGCTGGAATCCTTCGAGTCCTCGGAACCCGACTCCTTCGAGCCCGATTCCTTGGAGCCGCTGTCCGTCCCGCCCGCCTTGTTCGCGGCGGCGACCGCCTCGGCGGCCTCCTTCGCGGCCTTCTCGGCGTCCTTGGACAGATCCTTCGAGCTCGGAGCCTTGTCGCCCGCCAGGCCCGCGCCGTTGTAGTCGATCGTGACGACCGCGTTCTCCACACGCGTCACGACCGTCTGCTGCTTGAAGTTTTCCTTGTCCTTCTTCAGGTCGTAGTGCACGACCGTCGTCTGGTCGCCCATCCCGGGCACCGGCTCCGTCTTGACGCTCTTCGCGCCCTCCGTCGCCTGCGCGTCCGCGACCTGCTTGGCGAAGCTGTTCTGCGCGCGCTTGGCGCCGCTGCCGAGCGACGCGTCCGAGTCGAAGCGCATCAGCGAGACGCGCAGCCAGCGGAACTGCGAGCCGTCGACGCCGTTGTTGTCCAGGCTGTCCCAGGAGCAGGTGCCGCGCGCCGACGTGTCATCGGACGTGCCCGCCTTGCCCGACTTGTCCTTCGCCTCGGGGACGAGGTCGTCGAGCGTCTTCTTCGACAGGACATCGCAGGGCTCGGGCAGCTTGTCGAACGCCGCCTTCTCCACCGTCGCGGCCTTGTCCTTGCCCGAGGCCGAGGCAGAAGCCTTTGAACCCGAGTCCTTCTTCGCCCCGTCCGAGCCCGAGCCGGAGTCGGAGGAGCAGCCGGAGGCAATGAAGATCACCGGTACGGCGGCTGCGCAGGTGAGTATGCGGGTGAGTCGCTGTGCTGGTCGGTGCATGGTTCCTTCACTCAAGTCACTCAGGACGGCTGTCGTCGGTTCGATGGGCCACGGTACGCCGTGCCCGACGCGGACGACTCCGCTTCCGGACAGCGGGTGACCCGTCCGAGCCGTCTCTAATCGTCGAAACCCTCGGCCAGCGTTCCGGCCAGTTCCTGCGCCTTGTCCTGCATTTCCTTGCTGTCGGGGATCTCCGTGCGACGCCCCGGCTGCTCGTCGTACTCGACGGTCACGACGACATTCGACGTGCGGAACACCACAGTCACCGTGCGGTGCCGGGTCGCCGAACCGGACGTCGTGAGCGCGTCGTCGAGGAAGGCCTCGTCGCCCAGCTCGTCCAGGATGCGGGGCTCGAGGCCGGGAGGGGTCACGGCCTCTTCCGGGGAGCCACCGGAGGCGCCGGACTCGCCCTTGTCCGACCCGGAGCCGGCACCATCGGAAGGCTCGCCCCCCTTGTCACCGTCACCATCGGCGGGCGGCTCCGTGTCCGCGTCGGCGGACGGGGTGCCGGAGGGCTCGGCGAGATCCGCCTTCTGCGCCCTGGATGCGTAGACCTCCGCGGCCCGGGTGTCGTCGCTCACGGCGTTGTCGTACGAGACGACGCGCTCGAAATCGACGAACAGATGGTGCGTGGCGTCCGACGACTCCACCTTCCAGCGGCAGCCCACACGCCGGTCGGTGTCGTACGTGACGGTGGGCGCACCCTCGTACGCCTTCTCCCGCTGCTCCTCGCCCGGGATCTCCTCGATGCCGGGCAGCATCGCGTCGAGCGTGCCGCGGTCGACCTGGCCGCAGGGCTCGGGGAGCGTGCGGTACTTGCCGGGCTCGGCCGCCGCGGTCGTCCCGCCCGTCTCGCCGGGCTTCGAGTCGTCCGGCTCTCCGCCGAGTGCGCCGCCGCCCGTGCAGCCGGCGAGCAGCGCCGTGAGGAGAGCTGCGACGCCTGGTAGGTAGGCCTTCCGCTGCACCGATGGGCTCCTTCTCGCCGGGGATATTGGGTTGCCGCTGATGGGCGACCGGTGGACACAATGTGTATCGCACGCAATGCCGTGGACGCCGGTCCGTGATCCCTTTCGTTGACCTTGGCTCCGGTATTTGCTCTTCGATACTTTCAACACGTTGATGTAACTACGGGGGAATGAGGACGATATGTCGTACGTGGAGGTTCCCGGGGCGAAGGTACCGATCCGCATGTGGACGGACCCGGCCTCGGTGGAGGACGTCGCACTCCAGCAGCTCCAGAACGTGGCGACCCTGCCCTGGATCAAGGGCCTGGCCGTCATGCCGGACGTCCACTACGGCAAGGGTGCGACGGTCGGTTCGGTGATCGCCATGCAGGGGGCGGTGTGTCCCGCGGCGGTGGGTGTGGATATCGGCTGCGGGATGTCGGCGGTCAAGACGTCCCTGACGGCGAATGACCTGCCGGGGGACCTGTCACGGCTTCGGTCGAAGATCGAGCAGGCTATTCCGGTGGGGCGGGGGATGCATGCGGATCCGGTGGATCCGGGGAGGTTGCATGGGTTCGGGACTGCAGGGTGGGACGGTTTCTGGGGACGGTTCGACGGGGTTGCTGAGGCGGTCAAGTTCCGTGAGGAGCGGGCCACCAAGCAGATGGGGACCCTCGGCGGAGGAAATCACCACCTGGAACTGTCGTTCGATTCGATGGGCTCGGTGTGGCTCACGCTTCACTCCGGCTCCCGCAACATCGGCAAGGAGCTCGCTGAGTACCACATAGGCGTTGCGCAGAAGCTCTCGCACAATCAGGGCTTGGTGGACCGGGACTTGGCAGTCTTCGTCTCGGACACCCCGCAGATGGCGGCTTACCGGAACGACCTCTACTGGGCTCAGGAGTACGCGAAGTACAACCGCGCGATCATGATGGGGCTCTTGAAGGACGTCATCCGCCGGGAGTTCAAGAAGGCGAAGCCGACCTTTGAGGCGGAGATCAGTTGTCATCACAACTACGTTGCCGAGGAGCGGTACGAGGGCATGGACCTGCTGGTCACGCGTAAGGGCGCGATCCGTGCGGGCTCCGGTGACCTCGGCATCATTCCGGGGTCGATGGGCACGGCCACGTACATCGTGAAGGGCCTCGGCAACGAGAAGGCCTTCAACTCCGCTTCACACGGAGCGGGTCGGCGGATGAGCCGGAACGCGGCGAAGAGGCGTTTCTCGGCGAAGGATCTGGAGGAGCAGACGCGCGGAGTCGAGTGCCGCAAGGATTCCGGCGTCGTGGATGAGATCCCGGCGGCGTACAAGCCGATCGAGCAGGTCATGGAGCATCAGCGTGACCTCGTCGAGGTCGTGGCGAAGCTGAAGCAGTTCATTTGTGTGAAGGGCTGAGTCGTAAAGGGGCGCGGTGTGCCACCGCGCCCCCGTCGGCCCTGTCAGTACGGCAGTGGAATCACGCCGTGCGTCAACTTCCAGCGGCGGACTTGGCAGGCGCTCTGGGAGTATTTCAACATCTTGGCGGCGTCGGCCAGGTTCGGAGCTGAGAGCAGGAGCCTGTCCTCTTCGTGGGTCCATCGAATTCGTGGGGGCTTGCTCTTCATCTCAGCAGGGCGCACCCATGCAGCGATCGATGTGGCACTGGTCCTCTTGCGCTCCAACGCCAGGCAGCCCGGGTAGTAAAGGTCCGCAGCCAGCCCCATGGCCGCTTCCTTCGTGTAGACGATGTTGTAGATCCCATCGCGGGCGTTGCGCTTGATGAGGCGTTCGGCCCCTGTGAGCATCCGCGCATAGCGGCACAGGTAGACACCGACAGCCGTGCTTGCAGTGGTCAGCGAGAGGAAAGGGAGACCCTGGCTCGTATAGCCGACCGAGCCGTCCGCATCGACGACTCCCCGCAGGTAGTCGCGCCGTGAGAATTCGACACGAGGCGGTGTGATCCTCTTGGACTTGCGCCCGTAGGGCAGGCCGAGTTGATTCACTGTCGTCCGCGCTTCGAGAGAGCACAGGGTCCACGTTGCCGAGTGGTGTTCCTCGGAGAACTTGGTGGCCCGGATGCGCTCGCTGATGGTGCTGTTGTACGGGGTCAGCCGTTGGAACTCGCGCAGGATCTCGATGTCTCGCACGTTGATCTCGACGGTGAGGCGGCCCCGGTCCCTCGATTGTCGTGAGAGATGCCCGTCGGCCTGCAAGAAGCCGAACATGTAGGCGTACTCAGGGACTTCGAGGTCCATGAACCGCGGTGGGAGCGCGTTAGGCTCGCGTTTAGCCATGAGGAAGCTGTACGCCTTCCTGTGTGGTCAGGCCCTCGGCCGGGACTGCAATCCCGGGCGGGGGCCGTTCTGTTTGCTGTTGTCGACCTGAGCCTAGGCAGGTGGAACGTCAACGGGCATGGCGATACGGCGCGTTCACCGATGTGGGTGACTCGCGTCTTGGGGTGGGGTCCGGAGGGGTTACAGCTCTCGGTGGATCTTTGTGTTCGAGGCCTGGGCGCGGGGGCGGACGACCAGGAGGTCGATGTTGACGTGGGGCGGGCGGGTCACCGCCCAGGTGATCGTGTCCGCCACGTCGTCGGCCGTGAGGGGGGCGGAGACGCCCGCGTAGACCTTCGCGGCCTTCTCCGTGTCGCCGCCGAAGCGGGTCGTCGCGAACTCTTCCGTCTTGACCATGCCGGGGGCGACCTCGATGACGCGGACCGGGGTGCCGACGATCTCCAGGCGCAGGGTCTCGGCGAGTACGTGCTCGGCGTGCTTCGCTGCCACGTAGCCGCCGCCGCCCTCGTATGTGCCGTGGCCGGCCGTGGAGGAGAGGACGACCACCGTGCCGTCGCCGCTCGCGGTGAGTGCGGGGAGCAGGGCCTGGGTGACGTTCAGGGTGCCGATGACGTTCGTCTCGTACATCTGGCGCCAGTCGTCCGGGTCGCCGGTGGCGATGGTGTCGGCGCCGAGCGCGCCGCCGGCGTTGTTGACCAGGACCGCGACCTTGCGGAAGGCGGTGGCGAACTCGTCGACGGCCGTGCGGTCGGTGATGTCGAGCGCGTACGCCATCGCGTCGTGCCCGGCGGCCGTGATCTCCGCGGCGAGGGCCTCGATGCGGTCCTTGCGGCGGGCGGTGAGGACGACGCGGTAGCCGGCGGCCGCGAGTCCGCGCGCGGTGGCGGCGCCGATGCCGCTGCTCGCGCCGGTGACGATCGCGATACGGGTGGCGGCGGGCGCGGCGTTCGCGGCGGCGGTCATGGCTGCTCCTTGTGCGTCCTGATGCGTACGTACGTTCCTGGCCTGTTCCGCCAGGATAGGTCGCCGGGCTAGCGACCCCGCGGCGCGTACATGATCACTGCCATGCCTGCCAGGCAGATCAGCGCCCCGGTCACGTCCCAGCGGTCGGGGCGGTAGCCGTCGGCGACCATGCCCCAGGCGATCGATCCGGCGACGAAGACGCCGCCGTACGCGGCGAGGATGCGGCCGAACTCGGCGTCGGGCTGGAGCGTGGCCACGAAGCCGTAGACGCCGAGCGCGATGACGCCCGCGCCGATCCACGCCCATCCTTTGTGCTCGCGCACGCCTTGCCAGACGAGCCAGGCGCCGCCGATCTCGAAGAGTGCGGCGAGGACGAAGAGGGCGGCGGAGCGTGCGATGAGCATGGGGGAATCGTGGCATGGGGGGAGTGGGGGGACGGGGGACGTTGTGCCTTCGGAGCCGTTGTCAGACCCTCGTCGTAGCGTGGTCCGTATGGAGAGATCGTCGTTGGCGGGTCCGGTTCTGGTTCCCTGGTCGGAGGGCGACTTCGGGTTGTTGGCGGCCTGTAACTCCGCGGAGATGACCGCGCATCTGGGCGGTCCTGAGACGCAGGAGCAGTTGGTGTCCCGGCATCGGCGCTATCTGGCGCTGGATGAGCGGGGGCAGATGTTCCGGATCGTGCTGGGCGGGGACGCCGTCGGGTCCATCGGGTACTGGGAGACCTCCTGGCAGGGCGAGTCCGCCTGGGAGACCGGGTGGAGCGTGCTGCCCGGGTTCCAGGGGCGGGGCATCGCGGCGTCGGCCGCGCGGCTTGTCGTCGGGGAGGCGCGGGGCGCCGGGCGGCACCGGCGGCTGCACGCCTTTCCTTCCGCGGACCACGCGGCTTCGAACGGGGTGTGCCGGAGGGCCGGGTTCACGCTGGGGGGCGAGCACGACTTCGAGTATCCGAAGGGGCGTTGGATGCGGTGCAACGACTGGAGCGTCGACCTGGGCGAGTCGTGAGTGAGTGCGGCGCTCAGTGCGGCCGTCACTGCGGCGCGTACGCCGTCGGTGGTACGCCCACCGTTGCCGTGAAGTCCCTGATCAGGTGGGCCTGGTCGGCGTAACCGAGCGCGTCGGCCACGTCCGCCCAGTCCACGTCGTCGCCCGTTTCCGCGTGCTCCAGCGCTTCGTGGATGCGGTGGCGCAGGATCATCCACTTGGGGCCGACCCCCACGTACGAGGAGAACAGTCGCTGCAGCGTCCGTACGGACATGTCCTGCGACCGGGCGAACTCGCTGACCCGGCGGATCCCGCGGTCCGTGCGGATGCGTTCGGCCAGGGCCATGGCGAGGTCCGCCTGCGGGTCGGGGGAGGGGCCGAGGGCCAGCAGGAAGGCGTCGAGTGCCGCCACGCGCGCGTGCTCGTCCTCCGGGGTCAGGACCGCGTCGAGGGCGTTCCCGGGTACCTCTCCGAAGACCTCCTCCAGCGGCAGCATCCGCCGTCCCGTCCACGCGGACACGGGGGCGGTCGGGGCGAACGGACGGAAGCCGCCGGGGCGGAATTTCACGCCGCAGACCCGCCCCTGCCCCTCCAGTTTCTGGGTGAAGAGGTCGAGTCCGATTCCCGCCACCTCGGCGAAGGGCTCCTGCCCGGGGAGCCGCTGGAAGACGACGTTCACGGACGGGTGGGGCACGACGTGGGAGGCGTAGGGCTGGGAGAGGTCCCAGTCGATCAGCCAGTACTGCTCCACGTAGGGGCGCAGTACGGGCGTCGCCAGGTGCCGGCGGAACCGTGCGCGGGCGAGGAGCCCGGCGGCGTCGACGATTCCCTTGGTGTCGCTGCGAGGGGCGGAGGGCGTGGCGTCGGCGTCGGCCATGGCTGGATCGTATGCCGGGGGTCGCCGCCCGTGTCGCGTTTCTTCAAGCCATGGCGGTGGTCACCGGCCTACGGTCACGGCATGAGCGAGAACAGCATTGCCGACCTGTTGAAGGCGGCCACCGACCGAGCCGTCCCGGTGGTCCGCGCGATCCCGGACGACCGCCTTGCCGCGCCCACTCCCTGTGCCGAGTACGACGTGAAGGCCCTGGTCAATCACCTTTTCCAGGTGATCGTCCAGTTCCAGGCGCTCGCCGCCAAGCAGAATTCCGACTTCGGCACCGAGGCCCCCGATGTCGTCGCGGAGAGCCCTGACTGGCGCGAGCGTTTCGCCGAAGAGGCGGGGAAGCTGGTCGCCGCGTGGGCCGCGCCCGGCGCCGACAAGGGCACCACGGGGGCGATGGACATGCCCGCGAGAACCGTCGGCTGCATGGCGCTGCTCGACCTGACGGTGCACGCCTGGGACCTGGCCCGCGCGACGGGGCAGGAGTACGAGCCCGCCCCGGAGAGCAGCGGTGTCGTCGCCGCGCTGCGGGAAGCGGTCGCGGGCCTGGCTCCGACGGCCCGGAAGATGGGCGTGTTCGGGGAACAGCTCCCCGTGCCCGACGGCGCCTCCGAGCTGGAGCGGCTGCTGGCGGAGACGGGCCGCGATCCGCGCTGGACGCCGTAGCGCCGCCCGCGGGCGTACCCCTCCTGCCCGGCCTGGCCCAACGCCCGGCCCGGCCCAACGCCCCGCTCGCCGAAGACCCCGGGAATACCCTCCGGCACCCCACCGTTCCGTAGGTATAGTTGAACAGTCAACAACCTGCGGAGAGTGAGTCAGCCATGCAGTCCGGATCCGGCATGCAGTTCGGGATCTTCAGCGTCGGCGACGTGACGCCGGATCCCACGACGGGCCGCACCCCCACCGAGCACGAGCGCATCAAGGCGATGGTGGCCATCGCGCTGAAGGCCGAGGAGGTCGGGCTCGACGTCTTCGCGACCGGCGAGCACCACAACCCGCCGTTCGTCCCCTCCTCGCCCACCACCATGCTCGGCTACATCGCCGCCCGCACCGAGAACCTGATCCTCTCCACCTCCACCACCCTCATCACCACGAACGACCCGGTGAAGATCGCCGAGGACTTCGCGATGCTCCAGCACCTCGCGGGCGGCCGGGTCGACGTGATGATGGGCCGCGGCAACACCGGCCCGGTGTATCCGTGGTTCGGCAAGGACATCCGCCAGGGCATCAACCTCGCCGTCGAGAACTACGCGCTCCTGCACCGCCTGTGGCGCGAGGACGTCGTGACGTGGGAGGGCAAGTTCCGTACGCCCCTGCAGTCGTTCACCTCGACGCCCCGCCCGCTCGACGGGGTCGCGCCGTTCGTCTGGCACGGTTCCATCCGCTCCCCGGAGATCGCCGAGCAGGCCGCGTACTACGGGGACGGGTTCTTCCACAACAACATCTTCTGGCCGCAGGAGCACACCAAGAAGATGGTCGAGCTCTACCGCAACCGGTACGCGCACTACGGACACGGCACGCCCGAGCAGGCGATCGTCGGGCTCGGCGGTCAGGTCTTCATGCGCAAGAACTCCCAGGACGCGGTCAAGGAGTTCAGGCCGTACTTCGACAACGCCCCCGTCTACGGGCACGGTCCGTCCCTGGAGGAGTTCACGTCGCAGACGCCGCTGACCGTCGGCTCCCCGCAGCAGGTGATCGAGCGGACGCTGGCCTTCCGTGACGCCGTCGGTGACTATCAGCGGCAGCTGTTCCTGATGGACCACGCGGGCCTGCCCCTCAAGACCGTCCTGGAGCAGCTGGACATCCTCGGCGAGGAGGTCGTCCCTGTCCTGCGCGCGGAGTTCGCCAAGAACCGCCCGGCGACGGTCCCGGACGCGCCGACGCACGCCTCGCGTGTGGCGGACGCCCGGAGCAGTGCCGAGAAGGAGGTCACCGCATGAAGCTCGTCGTCGTCTCGGCGGGGCTGAGCGTCCCGTCCTCCACCCGTCTCCTGGCCGACCGCCTCGCGGCGGCCACCGGACGCAACGCCGACGTGGAGATCCAGGTCGTCGAACTCCGTGACCTGGCCGTGGAGATCGCGCACAACTACGCCACCGGGTTCCCCGGCCCTGAGCTGAGCGCGGCGGCGGAGGCGGTGAAGTCCGCGGACGGCCTGATCGCCGTCACGCCGGTCTTCTCCGCCTCGTACAGCGGCCTTTTCAAGTCGTTCTTCGACGTCCTGACGGTCCTCGACAAGGACGCGATCGCCGGTACGCCGGTCCTGATCGCGGCGACCGGCGGCACCGCACGCCATTCGCTGGTCCTGGAGCACGCGATGCGTCCGCTGTTCGCGTACCTGCGGGCGGTGGTCGTGCCGACCGCCGTGTACGCGGCGTCCGAGGACTGGGGCGCGGACGGCCTGGAGGGCCGCATCGAGCGGGCCGCGGCCGAACTGGCAGGCATCATGCGGCCCGCGACGGTCGAGGAGGACGAACTCGTCCCCTTCGAGCGTCAGCTCGCGGCGCTGCGGCCGGAGTAGATCGGCCTGTGCGTGAGGGCGCGGGGGCGTCAGGGCCAGACCAGGCAGTACGCCTGATGCCCCGCGTCATGCAGCCGGTGGCTGAAGTCCTGCCATTCGTGCAGCAGTTGGTAGACGTTGAACGCGTCGCGCGGGCCGCCGCGGTCGGGGACCGTGGACCAGATGAAGGCCGCGGCGCCCACCGACTCCTCGCCGACGCCGCGCAGCGGGTCGACGACCGTCATGGGGAGCTTCACCACGGCGTAGTCCGGGTGCAGGACTACCAGTTCGAGAGGGGGCACCTTGGACAGGGGTATGCCCTCGATGCCGGTCAGGACCATCGCCGCGACCGTCTCCGGCTTGATCTTCGTGAACATCCCGCCCATGCCGAGCTCGTCGCCGCCGAGCTCCTCGGGACGCATCGAGATGGGCACGCGGGCGGCGGTCGCGCCGTCCGGAGCTCCGAAGTACTTGTAGGTCACCCCACCCACCCGGCCACTCCTGGTTCCCGCCCGGTCCTGCTCCGTCTCGCCGCCCCGTGCCAAGGCCTCAGCCTCGGCCGCTTCCGCCTCGCGCCGGTGCCTGCCGATCCGCCGGGCACGCCGCGGACCCAGGCCGTCGGTCCCCTCGCCCAGTCCGCCACCGCGATGCATATCTCCACCCGACTGCTTTTCCAGGGCGCCCGCCCCTGCTTTTCTAGGCCTCGCGGCCCCCGCCGCGCAACCCGATCATCGTGTCAGTGACCTCCCCCACGGTCACCGGCTAAAACGTCGAGTGAAACACCTGTCCGCAGGATGTCCGAAGCCTCTGACACCATGGTTCATGTGAGCTTCCCGTATAGCGCCCCAGTTTCGCAGACTCTCTTCGACCGTGCGGCGGCCGTGACGCCCGGTGGTGTGAACTCTCCCGTGCGCGCTTTCCGCGCTGTGGGCGGTACGCCCCGCTTCATGGTGTCCGGTACCGGTCCGTACCTCACGGACGCCGACGGCCGTGAGTACGTCGACCTCGTCTGCTCGTGGGGGCCGATGATCCTCGGCCACTCCCACCCCGACGTGATCGCCGCAGTTCAGGAGGCCGTAGCCCGCGGCACGTCCTTCGGTACGCCGGGCGAGGGCGAGGTCGCGCTCGCCGAGGAGATCGTCGCCCGCATCGAGCCCGTCGAGCAGGTGCGGCTCGTCTCCAGCGGCACCGAGGCGACGATGTCCGCGATCCGCCTCGCACGCGGGTTCACCGGCCGAGCCAAGATCATCAAGTTTGCCGGGTGTTACCACGGTCACGTGGACGCGCTGCTGGCATCGGCGGGCTCCGGCCTCGCCACCTTCGGCCTGCCGGACACCCCGGGTGTCACCGGCGCCCAGGCGGGCGACACGATCGTCGTCCCGTACAACGACCTGGACGCCGTGCGTGCCGCGTTCGCCGCGAACGCCGGTGAGATCGCCTGCGTCATCACCGAGGCGTCGCCGGGCAACATGGGTGTCGTGCCGCCGCGCGAGGGCTTCAACCAGGGCCTGGCCGACCTGTGCAGGGCGAACGGCGCGCTGTTCATCTCGGACGAGGTCATGACCGGCTTCCGTACGTCGAAGGCGGGCTGGTTCGGCATCGACGGGGTGCGGCCCGATCTGATGACCTTCGGCAAGGTCATGGGCGGCGGCTTCCCGGCCGCCGCTTTCGGTGGCCGGGCCGACGTCATGGAGCACCTCGCCCCGGTCGGCCCCGTCTACCAGGCGGGCACCCTGTCGGGGAACCCGATCGCGACGGCCGCGGGCCTCGCGCAGCTGCGGCTCCTGGACGACGAGGCGTACGACAAGGTCGATGTGGTCTCCGGGCAGCTGCGCGGTCTCGTCACCGACGCGCTCTCCAAGGAGGGTGTCGCGCACCGGCTGCAGAACGCGTCGAACATGTTCTCCGTCTTCTTCACCGAGCGCGAGGTGCGGAACTACGACGACGCGAAGACCCAGGAGTCCTTCCGCTTCACCGCGTTCTTCCACTCGATGCTGTCGCAGGGCGTGTATCTCCCGCCGTCGGCCTTCGAGTCCTGGTTTGTTTCCACCGCCCACGACGAGCGGGCCGTCGAACGGATCGCCGCGGCCCTGCCCGCGGCGGCGCGCGCGGCCGCCGAAGCCACTGAACCCACCACGGAGGCCACCGCATGAGTGCGGGCAGCGAGCTCACAGTCGTCCACGTGATGCGCCACGGGGAGGTGGAGAACCCGGACGGGATCCTCTACGGGCGCCTGCCGGACTACCACCTCTCCGATCTTGGCCGGCAGATGGCCGACCGGGTCGCCGAGTACCTGGCCCCGCGTGACGTCACGCATGTCGTTGCCTCGCCGCTGGACCGCGCGCAGGAGACGGCGACGCCGATCGCCAAGGCGCAGGGCCTGGACGTGGCGACGGACGGGCGGCTCATCGAGGCGGGCAACGTCTTCGAGGGCAAGACCTTCGGTGTCGGCGACGGCGCGCTGAAGAACCCGGAGAACTGGAAGCACCTGGTCAACCCGTTCAAGCCGTCCTGGGGCGAGCCGTACGTCGAGCAGGTCGTGCGGATGATGGGCGCCCTGGACGCGGCGCGGGACGCGGCCCGCGGGCACGAAGCGGTGTGCGTCAGCCATCAGTTGCCGATCTGGATCGTGCGGAGCTTCGTGGAGAAGCGGCGCCTGTGGCACGACCCGCGCAAGCGGCAGTGCACGCTCGCCTCGCTCACGACGTTCACGTACCGCGGCGACAAGATCGTGTCCGTCGGTTACACGGAGCCCGCGCGGGATCTCGTTCCCACGCATCTCCTGGCGGGTGCCAAGCCGGTGAAGGGTAAGGCCAAGGCGTTCGGCGCATAAGCGCTCCGCTGGTATTGCCGTCGATTGTCTGCGGCGTCGTCGTGGCTGGGCGCGCAGTTCCCCACGCCCTTCGGGGTGCCCACGCCAGGTAATCGGCTCGCGACTGTATGTCCGTTCTCGGTAAAAGACACTCAATATGTGTCTACTTGTCGGAACCCCATTGTTCGTCGCGCCCTCTAACGGGGCGTCCCTCATGCATGGATGCGTGCAGGGCTGCAGGGCGCGACGAATGGGGATGGAATGCGCGACATCAGTCGCAGGGGAATGCTCGGCCTCGGAGTCGGGACCGCGGCCGCCGTGGGACTTGCCGGCTGCGGCACGGGCGGCGGCAGTCATTCGGCGGGTTCCGCGGACGGGGCGAAGGACGGCAACGGCGGCAAGAACGGCGACAAGCGGCCGGCGAAGCCCATCGGTGACGGTTCGACCTCGTACACCGGCAAGCAGCCGAACCAGCCGGGCAAGCCCGTTCCCCTGCAGCCGGGTGAGACGCCCCCGCAGTTCGTGATCTTCTCCTGGGACGGTGCGGGCGAGGTCGGCAACGGTCTCTTCCCGCGTTTTCTGAAGCTGGCCGAGGAACACGACGCGGGGATGACGTTCTTCCTCTCCGGTCTTTATCTCCTGCCCGAGTCGAAGAAGCGGATGTACAAGCCGCCGAACAACAGGGTCGGCGCCTCCGACATCGGATATCTCACCGACGGTCACATCAAGGAGACGCTGAAGTACGTCCGCCAGGCATGGCTCGAAGGCCATGAGATAGGCACGCACTTCAACGGGCACTTCTGCGCGGGCAGCGGCACGGTCGCCAACTGGACGCCCGCGCAATGGCAGAGCGAAATCGACCAGGCCACCTCCTTCGTCAAGGAATGGCGCACGAATACCGGCTGGACCGACCTGCCGTCGCTGCCTTTCGACTACGACAAGGAACTCATCGGCGGCCGCACGCCGTGTCTCCTGGGCCAGGACAATCTGCTGCCGACGGCGAAGAAGCTCGGCTGGCGTTACGACGCCTCGTCGCCCGGCGGCCGGCAGCGCTGGCCCCAGAAGAAGATGGGCGTGTGGGATCTGCCGCTGCAGGCGATGCCGTTCCCCGGGCACTCCTTCGAGGTTCTGTCCATGGACTACAACATCCTGGCCAACCAGTCGCAGAACTCCACGAAGGCCCCGCCGGCCAACTACCCGGGCTGGCGCAAGCAGGCCACCGAGGCCTACATAGCCGGGTTCAAGCGCGCCTACGAGACCAACCGCGCGCCGCTTTTCATCGGCAACCACTTCGAGGAGTGGAACGGCGGCATCTACATGGACGCCGTCGAGGCGGCCCTGAAGCACATGGCCGGGAAGAAGGACGTGCGATTGGTCTCGTTCCGGCAGTTCGTCGACTGGCTCGACGTGCAGGACCCGAAGGTCCTGGCCGACCTGCAGGGCCTTGATGTCGGCCAGGAGCCCGCCGGTGGCTGGAAGGGACTCGGGAAGGCCGTCTGAAATGGGACTTTCCGCAACCCCGGGGGGTGCGGAAGATCCCCGAAACAGACATGCGAAACTTTTCACATGAGTGCCGCCTGCCGCGCCCCACACAGCACGAACCGCAGCCGTAGCCGCGCCGCCCTGCTTGGCGCCGGGGCCGCGGTCGCCGCGCTGACGCTGTCGGCGTGCGGCTCCGGCGGCACGTCCGGCGGCTCGGGGAACACCAACTTCGTCACCGGCTCCGACGGCATCGCCACCGCCGACAAGGGTGAGCGGCAGGACGGGCCGAAGCTCGAGGGGGAGACCCTCACGGGCAAGCACCTCGACGTCGACGACTACAAGGGCAAGGTCGTCGTCCTGAACGTGTGGGGCTCCTGGTGTTCGCCCTGCCGGGCCGAGGCCCCGAACTTCGCGAAGGTCTCGAAGGACACCGAGGGCAAGGACGTGCAGTTCATCGGGATCAACACCCGTGATCCGCAGAAGGGTCCCGCGCTGACGTTCGAGAAGGAGTGGAAGATCTCCTACCCGAGCCTGCACGATCCGATGGGCAAGCTGATGCTGCGCTTCCCCAAGGGCACGATGAACCCGAAGTTCATCCCCTCCACGATCGTCCTCGACCGCGAGGGAAAGATCGCGGCCCGCTCGCAGCAGGCGCTCAGCGAAGAGAAGCTGCGCAAGATGATCGACCCGCTGATCGCGGAGAAGTGATCTCCCCGTGATGTCCACTCTCGCCGCCGCAGGCGCAGCGCATCTCGCCGCTGTAGGCGAAGCGAACCAGACCGTCATGAACGGAGCGCTGCTCCTCGCGCTGCCCGTCGCGGTCCTCGGCGGTCTCGTCTCCTTCTTCTCCCCGTGCGTACTGCCGCTCGTGCCGGGTTATCTGTCGTACGTCACCGGGGTCGGCGGCACCGACCTCGCGGAGGCCAAGCGCGGACGGATGGCCGCCGGCGCAGCGCTGTTCGTGCTCGGGTTCACCGCCGTCTTCGTCTCCACCGGCGCGCTCTTCGGGTACGTCGGGCAGAACCTGCAGAACTACCAGGACGTCATCACCAAGGTGCTCGGCGTCCTGATGATCGCTCTCGGCATCTTCTTCATGGGGCTCATGCCCTGGCTGTCCCAGCGGGAGTTCCGCTTCCACAAGAAGCCGGCCGCCGGGCTCGCGGGGGCGCCGGTGCTCGGCGCGCTGTTCGCCGTGGGCTGGGCGCCCTGCGTGGGGCCCACGCTCACGTCCGTCAACTCCCTGGCCCTCGACCAGGGGAGCGCGGGGCGCGGGGCCATACTGAGCGTCGCGTACTGCGTGGGGCTCGGGCTGCCGTTCATCCTCGCGGCGATCGCCTTCCGCAAGGCGCTCGGCGCGTTCAGCTGGGTGAAGAAGCACTACGTCTGGGTGATGCGCATCGGCGGCATCATGATGATCGCGACCGGGCTGCTCCTCGTCACCGGAGTGTGGGACAGCATCGTGCAGGAGATGCAGGTCTGGTCCAACGGCTACACGGTGGGGATCTGATCCATGAGCAAGACCGAAGCCCCCGAAGAGCAGACCGAGGGTGACCTGGGTGCCGCGGGCTCCCAGCTGTCCACCGCCCCCGTCGACCGTGCGATGCCCGGCTCCTTCGGCGGCAAGCGCGCCCCGGGGGTCACCGGCTGGCTGACCTGGACGGGCCGTGAGGTCGTCGGCTGGGTCCGGTGGATGTGGCGGCAGCTGACCTCGATGCGGGTCGCGCTCCTGCTGCTCCTGCTGCTCTCGCTCGGCGCGATCCCGGGCTCGCTGATCCCGCAGACCAGCATCGACGAGCTGAAGGTCGCGGACTTCAAGAAGGCGCACACCACGCTCGGGCCGATCTACGAGAAGTTCCAGCTGTTCGACGTCTACAGCTCGGTGTGGTTCTCGGCGATCTACATCCTTCTCTTCATCTCCCTCATCGGCTGCATCGTGCCCCGCACCTGGCAGTTCGTGGGCCAGCTGCGCGGCCGGCCGCCGGGCGCGCCCAAACGGCTCGACCGGCTGCCCGCCTACACCACGTGGCGCACCGAGGCCGGGCCCGACGAGGTCCATGAGGCCGCGCTCGGCCTGCTCAAGGGGCGGCGCTTCCGCGCGGACCTCACGGCGGGCAAGGGGGCCGCGGGGGCGTCCGTCGCCGCGGAGAAGGGCTACCTGCGTGAGGCGGGCAATCTCTTCTTCCACGTCTCGCTGATCGTGCTCCTGGTGGCCTTCGCCGTCGGGGCCCTGTTCAAGTCCGAGGGCGGCAAGCTCATCGTCCAGGGGGACGGGTTCTCCAACACCCTCACCCAGTACGACAACTTCAAGTCCGGCAACCTCTTCAACACCGACGACCTCGCGCCCTTCAGCTTCAAGCTGGACAGCTTCGAGTCGTCGTTCGAGAGGAAGGGCCCCGAGAAGGGCACGGCCCGCACCTACCGGGCGAACGTCACCTACAGCGAGGGCATCGACGGCCCCGAGAAGAAGAAGGCCATCGAGGTCAACAAGCCCCTCGAGGTCGACGGCTCGAAGGTCTACCTCATCGGCCAGGGCTACGCCCCCACCGTCACCGTGCGCGACGGCAAGGGCAAGGTCGTCAGCAGGCAGTCCACGCCGCTGCTTCCGATCGACTCCAACGGCACGGCCACCGGCGCGATCAAGATCCTCGACGGCTACCGCGACAAGAACGGCAAGAAGGAACAGCTCGGCTTCAACGCCTTCTTCGTGCCGACGTTCGCGGGCGAGGGCAACGGCCAGATGTTCTCCCAGTTCCCCGCCCTGGACTACCCCGTGCTCGCGCTGTCCGCGTACCACGGAAGCCTCGGTGTGGACTCCGGTCTGCCGCAGAACGTGTACCAGCTGGACACCAGCAAGATGACCAAGTTCAAGGACTCCAAGGGCGAGCTCCTGAAGAAGCGGATGGTGCCCGGCGAGACCATGAAGCTGCCGAACGGTGCCGGCTCGATCACCTTCGAGAAGGACATCAAGCGCTGGGCGACCTTCCAGGTCTCCCAGCAGCCCGGCAGCATGTGGGCGCTCGTCGGCGCGATCTCCGCCATCGTCGGCCTCGCCGGGTCGCTGTTCATCCAGCGCCGCCGTGTGTGGGTGCGGGCCGTGCGGGGCGCCGACGGTGTGACCGTCGTGGAGATGGCCGGGCTCGGCCGCAGCGAGTCCGCGAAGCTGCCCGAGGAGCTGGGCGACCTCGCCGCACACCTGCACGAGAAGGCGCCGAGCGCGCCCGACCAAGACCATGCCGACGAGGCGGCTGATGCACCAGCTGCGTCAACTGCACACGCCGCGCATGCCGACTCCACCCCCGATGTTGTTCCTGCCGAAGGGGCTGAGAAGTGAATCTCGCCACCACCCTCGCTGCCGAACCGAACGAGAACCTCGCGAACATCAGCAATGTGCTGGTGTACTCCGCGATGGCCGTCTATCTCCTTGCCTTCTTCGCGCACATGGCAGAGTGGATCCTCGGCAGCCGCAGCAAGGTCGGCCGCACGGCCGCCGCGCTGACCTCCCGGACCGAGGCCGCCGCCATGGCGCCCGGCGTCACCGTCAAGGCCAAGGGCGGCACCGCCGTCCTCGACCGGCCGAAGGCGGCCCCCAAGGTCATCACCCGCTCCGTCACCGGCACCCGCGACGTGCCGGACGGCCCCGGTGCCTCGGCCGGTGACGAGAAGGGCGACCTCTACGGCCGTATCGCCGTGTCCCTGACCGTGCTCGCGTTCCTCGTCGAGTTCGGCGGTGTGCTCACCCGCGCGCTCTCGGTGCAGCGGGCGCCGTGGGGCAACATGTACGAGTTCAACCTGACGTTCTCCACCATGGCCGTCGGGGTGTACCTGGTGCTCATGGCGCTCAAGAAGAACGTCAGCTGGCTCGGCCTCCCGCTGGTCACCACGGTCCTCCTTGACCTCGGTCTCGCCGTCACCGTCCTCTACACCGCGAGCGACCAGCTGGTCCCCGCCCTGCACTCGTACTGGCTGTGGATCCACGTCTCCACCGCGATCTTCTGCGGCGCGACGTTCTACCTGGCCGGCGTCGCGACGATCCTCTACCTCTTCCGCGACTCCTACGAGAACAAGCTGGCGTCGGGCGGACAGCCCGGCCGCTTCGCGACCTCGGTCCTCGAGCGCCTCCCGGCCGCGGCCTCGCTCGACAAGTTCTCGTACCGCGTGAACGCCGCTGTCTTCCCCCTGTGGACGTTCACGATCATCGCGGGCGCGATCTGGGCGGGCGACGCGTGGGGCCGCTACTGGGGCTGGGACCCCAAGGAGGTCTGGTCCTTCATCACCTGGGTCGCCTACGCCTGCTACCTGCACGCGCGCGCCACCGCGGGCTGGAAGGGCCGCAAGGCCGCCTACCTGGCCCTGATCGCTTTCGGCTGCTGGCTGTTCAACTACTACGGCGTGAACATCTTCGTCACCGGCAAGCACTCGTACGCCGGGGTCTGACCCCCGCCCGTACCACCACAGCCCCCAAAGGCCGGTTCCCACCTCCCGGGAACCGGCCTTCGCCGTGCGGACAGACAGAGGGTGTGGAGACGAATCACGGGGAACCTCAGGCACACCGCAGAGCGTTGCGCGTCCGCATCAGGGACGGGGACGCCGACGCCTTCGGTGAGCTCTTCGACGCGTACGCGCGCTCCGTCTACAACCACGCCTACCGCCTGACGGGGGACTGGTCGGCGGCCGAGGACATGGTGTCGCTCACCTTCCTCGAGGCGTGGCGGCTGAGGGGCAAGCTCGACGCGGACGGCGGCTCGTTGCGGCCGTGGCTGCTCGGCGTTGCCACGAACGTCACCCGCAACTCCCGCCGCGCCGCCCGACGGCACGCGGCAGCGGTCGCCAGGCTGCCGCGCGACGAGGCCGTGGCCGACTTCGCCGACGAGGTCGCCGGGCGCATCGACGACGAGGAGCAGCTCGTCCTCGTCCGCGCCGCTCTGGCGACGCTGCGGCGCGGCGAGCGCGAGGTCCTCGCCCTGTGTGTGTGGTCGGGGCTCAGTTACGCGGCGGCGGCCGATGCGCTCGGGGTGCCGGTCGGGACCGTACGCTCCCGGCTGTCCCGGGCCCGTACAAAACTCGCGAAACGTGTGGAACCGGTCGGCGGGCGCGGACAGATGAGAGGTGACCGCGCCACTGCGGTCGGGTCCATGAGGGAGGGAAACCGATGAACGAACTGCCAGAGCGCGACCTTCCGCCGGGCCGTCATCACCTGCTCAGGGAGCGCCTGTTGAACGAGATCCGGCAGAACGAGAAGAAGTCCCCAGAGGCCCCGAAGTCCCAGAAGCGCTGGTTCCGTTCCGCGCTCATCGCGGGAGCGGTGGCCGCTTCCGTCGCGGCGGGGCTGCTGGTCGCCTCACCGTTCGGCGACCGTCCGGCGCAGGCGGCGCCCTCGGCGGAGACCGTGCGGATGCTGGAGGAGATCGCGGAGGCGGCGCGGCGGCAGCCCGCCCCGAAGGATCTGCGGGACGACCAGTTCGTGTACGTCAAGAGCAAGGTCGGCTACATGTCGGCGCAGGCGGGCGAGCCCGGCAAGGTCGACCCCGTGCATCAGCGGGAGATCTGGCTCTCCGTGGACGGCCTGCACACCGAGATCCTGCACGAGCCCGCGAACGACCAGGACATGGAGCGTCTGGAGCCGGAGCTACCGCTACCGGAGTCGGACAGCAACTACCGCAACCTGCAGAAGCTGCCGACCGATCCGGTCAACATGCTGGACTGGCTCCACAAGGAGAGCGACGGCGGGAAGAGCGACGACCAGAACGCCTTCGTGCTCGTCGGTGATCTCTCGTACGAGTCGCTCATGCCGCCGAAGCAGGCAGCCGCCCTCTACCTCGCCGCATCGAGGATCCCCGGCGTCGAGCTGATCGAGGACGCGGTCGACGCGGACGGGCGGCACGGCGTCGCGATCGCCCGCGAGGACGACGGTGTCAGGGAGGAGCTGATCTTCGACAAGGAGACCAAGCAGTTCCTCGGCGAGCGGGAGGTCGCGGTCGAGGGCACGCCGTTCGGCGCCAAGGAGGGTGATGTCGTCGGCCGCAGTGCCGTCCTCGACCGCGCCGTCGTCGACAAGGCGGGCCAGCGTCCGTAGGCACCCGCACCCGACGTAGGGGCGGCAGTCACCCCCCGGCCACCCGCAGCAGCAGCTTCCCCGTGCTTGTGCGGGTCCCCATCAGGTGATGTGCGTCGGAAGCGTTCGCGAGGTCGAATTCCGCCGTCACCGGTAGTTCCACCGTGCCGTCGGCCACCTTCGTGAAGGCTCGGGTTGCGACCTCGCGCAGGGCCTGGGGTGCCGTCTTGGCGAGGGAGAGGATCGAGAAGCCGGAGACGCCGAGTGCCGTGCCGTACAGGTCGGGTTGTCCCACCTGCCATGGCTCCGCCGAGCTCGCGTTGCCGAAGGAGACGAGGCGGCCGAAGACGGCGAGCGCGGCGAGGCCGTCGCGGAAGGCGTCGCCGCCGACCGGGTCCAGGGCGAGGTCCACCCCGCGTCCGCCGGTGGCGGCGCGGACCTCGGCGGCGAAGCCGTCCCCGACGAACACCTCGTCGTATCCGTGCTTCAGCGCGTACTCCGCCTTGGTCCGGCTCGACACGACGCCGTAGACCGCGCCCGCGCCGGCCGCCTTCGCCAACTGGCCCACCACCGTGCCGATTCCGCCGGCCGCGCCCTGCACGAGGACGCTCTCGCCCGCGCGCAGCCTGCCCACCTCGTGGAGCAGGGCGTGCGCGGTGGGCAGGACCGTGGGCAGGGTGGCGGCCGTGCGCAGGTCCACGCCGTCCGGCAGGACGAACACCGTGGTGGCGTCGGCGAGCGCGACCTCGGCGTACGCGCCGCCCTCGGTGAGCGCGGCGACCTCCTGGCCGACCTCGAACCCCTCGACGCCCGCTCCGATCGCCCGTACGTGGCCGGAGACCTCCAGGCCCGGCACGTAGGGGAGCGCGGGCACGCGGTAGCCATCGGCGCGGGCCTTCAGGTCGGCGAAGTTCACGCCGGTGTAGGCGACGTCGACGGTGATCTGGCCGGGTCCGGGCTCGGGGGCGTTCGTGGTCACCGCCGTGAGGACCTCGGGGCCGCCGTACTCCTGGAGCTGGATCGCGCGCATGGTGGACATGGGTGTGCCCTTCGAGTGTGGAGTGTTCAACGAGAAGCGAACACTCCGGAGTGTATGGTTTTCATCGAACACTCGGCAAGGGGCGAGGGGCGAGGGGAACGAGGGAAGGGAGCCCGGTCGTGGCGAACGCACGTCACCGCGCGGCGCCGGTGCACGTCCACCCGGACGAGGTGCCCGTGCTGGCCGCGCTCACCGCCCTCGCCGACCCCGTACGCCTGGCTCTGGTGAGGGAGTTGGCGTCATCCGCCGACTGGACCCGCAGCTGCGGCAGCTTCGACGTCCCCGTCGGCAAGGCGGCGCTGAGCCACCACTTCGGGGTGCTGCGGGGAGCGGGGCTCGTCGAGCAGCGGGACGAGGGGCCGCGCCGGGTCAACCGGCTCCGCCGCGAGGAGTTCGAGGCGCGCTTCCCCGGCCTGCTCGCGCTGGCCCTGCGGGCGGACTAGCCGCCGTCCACGCCGATGTCCTCGTGCCACAGCTCGGGCCGGGCCTCGATGAAGTCCCCCATCATCGCCGCGCAGCCCTGATCGTCGAGGACCACGATCTCCACGCCGTGCTCCGCCAGCCAGCCGATCCCGCCCCGGAACGTCCGCGCCTCGCCCACGACCACCCGCGAGATCCCGAACTGCCGCACCAGACCGCTGCAGTACCAGCAGGGGGAGAGCGTCGTCACCATCGTCGTCCCGCGGTACGAGCGCTGCCGCCCCGCGTCGCGGAACGCCGCCGTCTCCGCGTGCAGCGACGGATCACCGTCCTGGACGCGGCGGTTGCGCCCACGCCCCAGGAGCGAGCCGTCCGCTGCGTAGAGCGCGGCGCCGATCGGGACGCCGCCCTCCGCGAGCCCCCGGCGGGCTTCCTCGACGGCGGTCGCGAGCCACGCGCCTGCCTGTGTCCGGTCCATCCGCGCACCTCTCGTCAGGTGTCATCGTCCCTGCCGATGGCCCCATCGGCAGGACGCCTCGCCGGCTCGTGGACCAGGGCATACGTCCGCTCGTAGCTTCTTGGACATGACCTCAGAGAACAAGGGCACGGCCCAGCTCACCGCCGCGATGGTGCTCTCCGGCACCCTCGGGATCTTCGTCGTCGAGTCGGGTGCGTCGGCCTTCAACGTCGTGTTCTTCCGCGTGCTGTTCGGCGCCCTTGCCCTGGGTGCCTACGCCTTCGCCCGCGGCTACTTCCGCGGCCACGGCCTCACCCCGAAGAAGCTCGGACTCGCCGCGCTCGGCGGCGCGTTCATCGTCTTCAACTGGGTGTTCCTCTTCAAGGCGTACGAGGAGACCTCGATCTCGCTGGCCACCGTCGTCTACCACACGCAGCCGTTCCTGCTGGTGCTGCTCAGCGCGGTCATCTTCCGTGAGCGCCTGACCGGCCGCCAACTCCTGTGGCTCGGCACCGCGTTCGTCGGCCTCGTGCTCGTGTCCGGGGTGCGGCCCGGCGACCTCGGCTCGCTCACCGGCATCGGCTTCGCCCTCCTGGCCGCGCTGCTCTACGGCCTCTCCACCCTCGTCACCAAGCGCATCGCCGGAGTGCGGCCCCACCTGATCGCCCTCGTCCAAGTCCTCGTCGGCATCCCGCTGTTGCTGCCCTTCGCGAACTTCGGCGCGATGAGCGGCACGGGTACCGGATGGGGCTGGCTCGTCGGCCTCGGCGTCATCCACACCGGCCTGATGTACGTCCTGATGTACGCGGCGTACGCGAAGCTGCCCACCGCCAAGATCGCCGTACTCGCCTTCACCTATCCGGCGGTCGCGATGGTCGCCGACTGGGCCGTCTACGGACACCACATCGGCCTCGTCCAGGCGCTCGGCGTACCGCTGATCGTCCTCGCGAGCCTGAAGGTCAACCGGGCGAAGACAGTTCAGGTGGCGGCTGGTTCACGGGCTCCGCTGTCTGCTCCCGCACCAGCCGTACCGACTGGTCGATGAACAGCCGCACATGGGCCGCAAGCCGCTTGCCCGACCGCCACGCCAGCTGCGTGTGCAGGACGAAGGGCGGCTCCCAGGGCAGCGCGACGAGCACCCCCGAGGCCAGCTCGTCGCCCACCGCCATCCGCGGCAGCAGCGCCACCCCGAGGCCACCGGCGACGCCCCGCTTGGTGGCCTCGATCGTGCCGAACTCCATGAAGGGCGGCGGGGAGCCGTTGCGCATCCGCAGCTCGTCCTCGAACAGATCCCGGTAGGGGCAGCCCGGCTCCGTGCCGACCAGCTGCACCGCCGCCAGATCACTCGTGGCGAGCGAGTCCGCACCGCGCGCGGCCAGCGGATGCGTCGGCGCGCAGACCAGGACCAGCGGCTCCGCGGCGAGCACCTCGGTCTCCAGGCCCGCGTGCTCCGTCTCCCGCTCCATCAGGAACCCGACGTCGTACGTCCCCTGCCGCAGCGCGTGGCGGGTCTCGTCGCCCAGCGTGGGACGCAGGGAGAGCTGCACCTTGGGGTAACGGTGGTGGAAGAGTTCGAGCAGCGGGGGCAGCCGGTAGGACGTCAGTGACTCCATCGTGCCGACGGCGATGGCGCCGCTCGGCTCCCCGGCGTCCACGACGGCGGACCGTGCCTCGTCCGCAAGATCGATGATCTGCCGGGCGTAGGGGAGCAGGCGCTCACCCGCCTCCGTGAGCCGGATGCGGCTGCCGAGCCGGTCGAAGAGCTCGGCGCCGAGCGAGGACTCCAGGGAGCGGACCTGGCCGGTGACGCTGGACTGGGCGTACTTCAGCTCGGCGGCGGCCTGCGTGAAGCTGAGCACGGTCGCGACCTTCTCGAAGGTGACGAGCAGCCGCAGTTCCATCATCAGCCCTCGTCGCCCTTGTCCTTCTTCTTCTCGTCCGGCTCCTCGTCCCTGAGGGACTTCAGGAACTCGGGGTTGTCGTCCGGTGCCACCCACTGTCCGCCGCGCCCGGCGCGAGGACCACCCCCGGCGGCAGGCGTCTTGCGCACCTTGCCCGTGACGAACCAGGCGATCGGGCCGAGGAGAACCTCGCCGAAGAGCAGCACGATGATGACCCAGACCACCTTCGGCAGATGCCTGATCTCCTTCTCCGGAGTGTTCAGGACATCGATGAAGGCATAGATCCACACGGCCAGGACCAGCAGGAACGGCAGATACCTGAGCATGTTGGCGCGATTCCCCAAGCGACGAAGGACGGGCGGCGTGCGGGCCCCGCTGTCGGGGCCAGGGTAGCCGGTGACCGATACTGGAACGCATGGCTTATGACGATCTTCGCTCCCTGCTCCGTGCACTGGAGCGCGAGGGCGATCTCAAGCGCATCAAGGCCGAGGTCGATCCGTATCTGGAGGTCGGCGAGATCACCGACCGCGTCCAGAAGGCCGGCGGCCCCGCGCTCCTCTTCGAGAACGTGCGCGGCTCGGCGATGCCCCTCGCGATGAACGTGTACGGGACGGACCGCCGCCTCCTGAAGGCGCTCGGCCTGAAGTCGTACAGCCAGATCAGCGAGAAGATCGGCGGTCTCCTCAAGCCGGAGCTGCCGCACGGCTTCGTCGGTGTCCGCGAGGCGTTCGGGAAGCTCGGCGCGATGACGCACGTACCGCCGAAGAAGGTGAAGTCCGACAACGCGCCCGTGCAGGAGGTCGTGCTCACCGGCGACGACGTCGACCTGGAGTCGCTGCCCGCGCTCTTCACCTGGCCCGAGGACGGCGGTTCCTTCTTCAACCTCGGTCTGACCCACACCAAGGACCCGGACACCGGCGTCCGCAACCTCGGTCTGTACCGCCTGCAGCGCCACGACAAGCGCACCATCGGCATGCACTGGCAGATCCACAAGGACAGCCGCAACCACTACCAGGTGGCCGCCCGCAGGGGCGAGAAGCTCCCCGTCGCGATCGCCTTCGGCTGTCCCCCCGCCGTCACGTACGCCTCCACGGCGCCGCTCCCCGGCGACATGGACGAGTACATGCTGGCCGGGTTCATCCAGGGCAAGCGCGTGGAGATGGTCGACTGCAAGACGGTCCCGCTCCAGGTCCCCGCGCATGCCGAGGTCGTCATCGAGGGCTGGCTGGAGCCCGGCGAGATGCTGCCGGAAGGTCCCTTCGGCGACCACACCGGTTTCTACACGCCGCAGGAGCCGTTCCCCGCCCTGAAGATCGACTGCGTGACGATGCGGAAGCGTCCGCTGCTCCAGTCGATCGTGGTGGGCCGCCCGCCCACGGAGGACGGCCCGCTCGGCCGCGCCACGGAGAGGTTCTTCCTCCCGCTCCTCAAGGTGATCGTCCCGGACATCGTGGACTACCACCTGCCGGAGTCCGGCGGCTTCCACAACTGCGCGATCGTCTCGATCGACAAGAAGTACCCGAAGCACGCGCAGAAGGTCATGCACGCCATCTGGGGTGCCCACATGATGTCGCTGACCAAACTGATCGTGGTGGTGGACAAGGACTGCGACGTGCATGACCTGCACGAAGTGTCCTGGCGCGCGCTCGGCAACACCGACTACGCGCGCGACCTGACGGTGGCCGAAGGTCCCGTCGACCATCTCGACCACGCCTCCTACCAGCAGTTCTGGGGCGGCAAGGCGGGCATCGACGCGACGAAGAAGCTGCCCGAAGAGGGCTACACCCGGGACGGGGGCTGGCCGAACATGGTCGAGTCCGACCCGGAGACGGCGTCGAAGGTCGACCGCCGCTGGAAGGAGTACGGGCTCTAAAGATGAGTGCTGATTCAGCGACCCCGGAACTCTTCGGGCCCGAGCCCGCACCGCCCGGCAAGGTCAAGGCCTTCCTGCGCCTCGTCATGATCGAGCACTCGGTGTTCGCGCTGCCCTTCGCCTACATCGCCGCGCTGACCGCGATGTTCCAGCTGGACGGGAACATCCACTGGGGGCGGCTGCTCCTGGTCACGATCTGCATGGTGGGCCTGCGGACGTTCGCCATGGCCGCCAACCGGATCATCGACCGCGAGATCGACGCCCGTAACCCGAGGACCGCCCACCGCGAGCTCGTCACGGGTGCGGTGTCGGTGAAGTCCGCCTGGACCGGGGCGCTGATCGCGCTCGTCGTGTTCCTCGGCGCCGCCGCCCTGCTCAACCCGCTGTGCCTGGCGCTCGCGCCCGTCGCGGTGATCCCGATGGTGGTCTATCCGTACGGCAAGCGGTTCACGAACTTCCCGCAGGCGATCCTCGGCCTCGCCCAGGCCATGGGCCCGGTCGGCGCCTGGATCGCGGTCACCGGCGAGTGGTCCTGGCAGGCGGTCATCCTCGGCCTCGCGGTCGGCATCTGGATCGGCGGCTTCGACCTGATCTACGCCTGCCAGGACGTGGAGACGGACCGCGAGGTCGGCGTGAAGTCGGTGCCCGCGCGATTCGGCATCCCGGCCGCCATCTGGGGCTCGCGCGGCTGCCACCTGGTGACCACGGCGCTGTTCGTCTGGTACGCCGCGGACACCGGTGCGGGCGCGTTCCTCTGGCTCGGACTCGCGGTGGTCGCCGGCGCCTTCGTGTACGAGCACTCGATCGTGAAGCCGCACGACCTCTCCCGGCTCAACCGCGCCTTCTTCCAGGTCAACGGCTTCATCGGCATCGCGCTCTTCGTCTGTGCGCTGCTCGACCTGCTGGTGCGCGGACTGACCGTCTAGGCTCACGGTGTGAAGCCAGGAAATACAGAGCGTAGGCCTTGGATCGTGGGGGTGTCGGGGGCCTCGGGGACCCCGTACGCCGCCGCAGTGCTGCGGGCGCTGCTCGCGGCCGGGGAGAGCGTCGACCTGGTGGTCTCCCGGGCCTCGCGGCTGACGATCCTCGACGAGACGGGCATCGCCTTCCGGGACGCGCACTGGCAGGAGGACCTGCGGGAGTGGCTCGGGCGGGGCGCCGACGGCAAGCCGGGGACCTTCGACGTGCCGGTGGACGACGTGCGCTACTGGGCGGCCGGGGACCTGGCCGCCGGGCCTTCGTCGGGGTCGTACGCGACCAAGGGGATGCTGATCGTGCCTGCGTCCACGGCGTGCGTGGCCGGGGTGGCGCTGGGGCTCTCGAAGGATCTGCTGCAGCGGTCGGCGAGCGTGACGCTCAAGGAAGGCAGGCGACTTGTCGTCTGTGTGCGCGAGACGCCGCTGAACGGACAGACGCTGAAGCACTTGGTGACGCTGGACGAGGCGGGCGCGATCGTGCTGCCCGCCTCTCCCGCGTTCTACGCGGGGGCGACGCACATCCAGGATCTGGTGGACTTCGTCGCCGGGCGGACGCTTGACGCTGCGGGGGTGCCGCATCAGCTGTACCGCCGTTGGAAGGGAGAGCTCGGTGGAGGCTCGGCCCCTTCGGGGGACTAGCGCTTCTTGGCGGCGCGCTTCGTGCGGCGCTCGCCCCGGGGCGCGGTGGGCTTGTGGTGACGCGAGCGGTCGGCCAGGTCCTGCAACTCGCGCATCCGGGCGTAGGCCATCTCGATCGAGTACACGGTGTGTCTCACTCCCGCTGTGTGGCGCACACGACGCGTCGTGTGCGAAGTGTTGTTTGAAGAATCCTCGCCGATCGGCGGAGATTCCGAAAGATTCACAGGGGTTCAACCCTGTTGCGCCTTAGATTCTACACATAGACTCGCGGTATCGCTGAATAATGAAAGGCATCGCACCTATGGACGCCGTGGACAGGCAGCTCATCCAGGCTTTGCGCGAGAACGGCAGGGCCTCGTACGCCGAACTCGGCCGGCTCGTCGGCCTCTCCGGCCCGAGCGTCACGGACCGGATCAACCGCCTGGAGGCGGCAGGCGTCATCACCGGCTACCGCGCGACCGTCGACTCCGCCTCGCTCGGTCTCGGTGTCATCGCCCTCATCGGCATCTCCCTCTCGGACGCCGCCGACCACGAGGACGTGGCGCGGCGCCTGAAGGACCTGCACGAGATCGAGGACTGCTGGTTCATCGCGGGCGACGACTCGTACATGCTCAAGGTCCGGGCCAGTGACGTGGACGGCCTGGAGAAGACGATCCGCAGGCTGAGCGGCACGAAGGGCGTCTCCAGGACGCGTACGACGATCGTGCTCTCCACGAAGTGGGAGAACCGTGTCGGGGAGCTGCCGGAAGAAGAGTGACCCCCGGGGCGTACCGTTGGCGTGAGTTTGTGGCGGGTCGTAGGGAGAGGTAAGGGCGAGGGCATGGACGCAGGTCTCAAGCGCGATCTTGAGCAGAAGGTCCGGGACGGCGAGCGGCTGTCCCGCGAGGACGGCATCGCGCTCTACGAGTCGGACGACCTGGCCTGGCTCGGCGGTCTCGCCCACGAGGTGCGCACGCGCAAGAACGGCGACGTCGTGCACTTCAACGTCAACCGTCACCTCAACATGACGAACGTGTGCACCGCCTCGTGCGCGTACTGCTCGTTCCAGCGCAAGCCGGGCGAGAAGGACGCGTACACGATGCGCATCGAGGAGGCCGTCCGCCTCGCCAAGGCGATGGAGGGCGAGAACCTCACCGAGCTGCACATCGTCAACGGCCTGCACCCCAACCTGCCGTGGCGCTACTACCCGCGTTCGCTGAGCGAGCTCAAGAAGGCGCTCCCGGACGTGTCCCTGAAGGCGTTCACGGCCACGGAGATCCACCACTTCGAGACGATCTCCGGCATGTCGGCCTCCGACATCCTGGACGAGCTGATCGAGGCGGGTCTGGAGTCGCTGACCGGCGGCGGTGCGGAGATCTTCGACTGGGAGGTCCGCCAGCACATCGTGGACCACCGCACCCACTGGGAGGACTGGTCGCGCATCCACCGGCTCGCGCACGAGAAGGGTCTCAAGACCCCGTGCACGATGCTGTACGGCCACATCGAGGAGCCCCGGCACCGGGTCGACCACGTGCTGCGCCTGCGTGAACTCCAGGACGAGACCGGCGGGTTCCAGGTCTTCATCCCGCTGCGCTACCAGCACGACTTCGTGGACATGAAGGACGGCAAGGTCAGGAACCGCCTCCAGGCGCGCACGACCATGGCGTCGGGCGCGGAGGCCCTGAAGACCTTCGCGGTCTCGCGTCTCCTCTTCGACAACGTCCCGCACGTCAAGGTCTTCTGGGTCATGCACGGCCTGCAGACGACGCAGCTCGCGCTCCAGCACGGCGCGGACGACATGGACGGCTCGGTCGTCGAGTACAAGATCACGCACGACGCGGACAACTTCGGCACGCCGAACAAGCTGACGCGTGACGATCTGCTCGACCTGATCCGCGAGGCGGGCTTCCGCCCGGTCGAGCGGAACACGCGCTACGAGTCGATCCGTGAGTACGACGGGCCCGACCTGTCGCTCCGTGAGACTCCGCAGGCCATGCGGGTCTGACGGCCTTTCGTACGGACGACGAGCCCCGGCCGCCCCCCGGCCGGGGCTCGTCGCGTTGTCCGCGATGCGGAACGCGGTTGAGGCGCGGCGTGCGTAATAGTTAATCTCGCCCTATGGCACTTACCTTCCGGCTGGACCCGGAGATCGATCCCGCCCTCCGCGACGGCGTCCTCGCCCTCTGGGCCGACGTGTCCAACGCCGGCGGAGCCGTCGGATTCGTACCGCCCGTGACGGTCGACGACATCCGGCCCGAGTGGCTCAAGCGCCTGGCCCAGCTGAGCCAGGGAGACACCCGGCTCCTCGTCGGGTACGACGAGGACGGCACCGTCGCCGCGACCGCCTTCCTCGCGTACAACACACACCGGCTGATGAAGCACTGGATCTGGCTGTACGTGGTGATGGTGCACCCCGGGCACCAGGGCAAGGGATACGGCCGGGACCTCATGGCGGCCGCTGCCGACGCCGCCCGCGGAATCGACGGCATCGAGGCGATCCGGCTGACCTGCCGGGGCGGCACCGGAGTCGACCGGTTCTACGCGTCCTGCGGATACAAGGAGGTCGGGCGGGTGCCCGGCGCGATCCGCGTCGCCCCCGGTGACGACCGCGACGACATCACCATGCTCCTCCCGCTCGGCTGAGAGCGCGGGGGATGGCTCACCCCCTTGCCGGGCGCGACCCCTCCCATGCTTCACTGGAGTGGCTCGTCCTACTCGGGCTATTTCGGAACGGAAGAGTGGATTGACATGCTCCGCTACACGCTGATGCGCCTCGGGGTCTTCGTGGGCTGCTTTTTCGCGGTCTGGGGACTTGTCTACGTCGGCGCGCTGCCGAAGGGCCTCGGGGACTCCAACCTCCTGTGGGTCCTGCTGCTCGCCCTCGTCGTCTCCGCGCCCATCAGCTTCGTGGTGCTCCGCAAGGAGCGGGACCGGGCGTCGGTCCAGGTCGTCGAGCGCGTCGAGCGCACCAAGGCCAACCTGGAGGCGAACCGCACCATGGAGGACGTCGCCGACGACACCGCCCGCGCGAAGTCCTGAACGGCCGACGGCCGACACCGACGGCCCGCGCGAAGCCGTAAGTTTCGTCACAAAGACCTCGACCCCGGTACGGGAGCCAATGGCTCCGGGCCGGGGTTTCCTGCGTCCCGGGGGTGACTCGGCCTGGGATTGGGCTCCCTCACCTCAAACAAGACCTTTGATGTTCCCAAAGTTCAAGTGTTAACGTGTTCGCCATGAAGACAGCAGCCGCGCACCGCATCGCCATGAGCATCCCGCTCGTGGCGCGCCTGCATGTCGATCTCTGCCGCTGCATGTCCGCGGCCTGTCGTCGCCGTCTCTGAGTTCTCGCTGAGCCTCACCGCACAGCGCGACGACAAGCACCAAGTGACATCTGCACTGCAGCGGCGCCCTCAAGGCCGTTCCGTCTGACCCCTCGCGGTCGCCGCTCCCTCACGTCCCCCGCCCTTACCCGGAGTGTGTCCGTGTCCGCGAATTCCCCCGTATCCCCGGTCGACAAGGCCGAGCAGCCGAAGTCCGGCTCCCGGATACCCAGATTCCTCAAGCTGCCGTTCTGGGCCCAGATCCTCGGCGGCCTGGTCCTCGGTGTCCTGCTCGGCTGGCTGGCCCGCAGCCAGGACATCTCCTGGCTCGTCACCACCCTGGACAAGGTCGGAAGCACCTTCATCGGCCTCCTGAAGCTGGCGGTCGCCCCGCTCGTCTTCTTCGCGATCCTGGTGTCGATCACCAACCTGCGCAAGGTCAACAACGCGGCGCGGCTCGCCTCGCAGACGCTGGTCTGGTTCATGATCACGTCGCTGATCGCGGTCGTCATCGGCCTGGCGATCGGGCTCCTCACGAACCCCGGCGCCGGCACCGGCCTGACCCCGAAGGACGGCGCCAAGCCGGAGACCTCGGGCTCCTGGATCGACTTCCTCACCGGAATCATCCCGACGGACGTCATCACCCCGTTCACCGAGCTCAACGTCCTGCAGATCGTCTTCATGGCCGCCGTCGCCGGTATCGCCGTACTGAAGATCGGTGACAAGGCGCAGCCGATCCTGGACCTGAGCGAGTCCGTGCTCGCGCTGCTCCAGAAGGCCCTGTGGTGGGTCATCAAGCTCTCGCCGATCGGCACCATCGGCCTCATCGGCTTCGCCATCGCCGACTACGGCTGGGACCTGATCAGCAAGTACGCGACGTTCACCGCCGACATCTACGTCGGTTGCGCCCTGGTGATGTTCGGCGTCTACCCGCTGCTGCTCTCCACGGTCGCCAAGGTCAACCCGGTGCAGTTCTTCAAGGGCGCCTGGCCCGCGATCCAGCTGGCCTTCGTCTCGCGCTCCTCGGTCGGCACGATGCCGGTCACCCAGAAGGTCACCGAGCGGCTCGGCGTGCCGAAGGAGTACACGTCCTTCGCGGTGCCGTTCGGCGCCACCACCAAGATGGACGGCTGCGCCGCGATCTACCCGGCGATCGCCGCGATCTTCGTCGCGCAGATCTTCGACGTGCAGCTGGGCATCAAGGAGTACCTGCTGATCGCCTTCGTCTCGGTGGTCGGTTCCGCGGCCACGGCCGGCCTGACGGGCGCCACGGTCATGCTGACCCTGACCCTGTCGACGCTGGGCCTGCCGATGGAGGGCGTGGGCCTGCTCCTCGCCATCGACCCGGTCCTGGACATGATGCGCACGGCCACGAACGTCGCAGGCCAGGCGGCCGTCCCGGTGATCGTCGCCGCCCGCGAGAAGATCCTCGACCGTGAGGCCTACGAGAACGCGTCGGCTTCGCCGCTCGACGAGTTCGACGAGCCCGCCGACGAGCGGCAGCCGGTGCCTGTCGCCGCCTGACGTCCCCCCGCTCGTGGCGAACGTGCCCCCGCACTCAGCAGTGGCTGAGTGCGGGGGCACGTCTGTGGTGCGAGGAGTACCGGGGCCGGTCGGTCACTTCGGGTCGCGTTCGAAGACCGCCTTCGACCAGACGTAGCCGAGCGCGGAGAGCGCCAGGCACCAGGCGAGGGTGATCCAGCCGTTGTGGCCGATCTCGGTGCCGAGGAGCAGGCCGCGCAGGGTCTCGATGGTGGGGGTGAAGGGCTGGTACTCGGCGATCGGCTGGAACCAGCCGGGCATGGAGTCGACGGGGACGAAGGCGCTGGAGAACAGCGGCAGCAGGATCAGCGGCATCGCGTTGTTGCTGGCCGCCTCGGCGTTCGGGCTGACCAGGCCCATGCCGAGCGCGATCCAGGTGAGCGCCAGGGAGAAGAGCACGAGCAGGCCGAAGGCGGCCAGCCACTCCAGGGGGCCGGCGCCGGTGGAGCGGAAGCCGATGGCGACACCGACGGCGCCCACGAAGACCACGCTCAGGACTGACTGAAGGACGCTGCCGACGACGTGCCCGATGAGCACGGACCCGCGGTGGATGGCCATGGTGCGGAAGCGGGCGATGATGCCCTCGGACATGTCCATGGAGACGGACACCGCGGTCCCGACCACGGCGCCGCCGATGGTCATCAGCAGGATGCCCGGGACGATGTAGGCGATGTACTCGGAGCGGTCCGCGCCGCCCCCGCCGATGCCCGCGCTCATCACGTCACCGAAGAGGTAGACGAAGAGCAGCAGCAGCATGATCGGCGTGAGCAGGAGCTGCAGGGTCATGGACGGGTAGCGCCGGGCGTGCAGGAGGTTGCGGCGCAGCATCGTGGACGAGTCGCGCATGGCGAGGGCGAGGGAGCTCATCGGGCGTTCTCCTTGGTCTGGGCGTGCTGCGCGGGGACGTCGGCGGGGCCGGTCAGTGCGAAGAAGACGTCGTCGAGGTCGGGGGTGTGGACGGTGAGCTCGTCGGCCTCGACATCGGCCGCGTCCAGCCAGTCGAGGATGGAGCGGAGTTCGCGCTGGCTGCCGTCGCTGGGGATGGACAGTGAGAGGGCCTCGTCGTCGCGAGTGGACTCGTGGAGGGCGGAGGCGGCTGCTTTGTAGGCGTCGGGGTCGGTGAAGCGCAGGCGTACGTGGCCGCCGGGGATCAGTCGCTTGAGTTCTTCGGCGGTGCCTTCGGCGGCGATCTTGCCGTTGTTCAGGACGGCGATGCGGTCGGCGAGTTCGTCGGCTTCTTCCAGGTACTGGGTGGTGAGGAAGACGGTGACGCCGTCGGAGACGAGTTCGCGGATGATGGCCCACATGTTGTGGCGGGAGCGGGGGTCGAGGCCGGTGGTGGGCTCGTCGAGGAAGATGATGCGCGGGCTGCCGACCAGCGTCATGGCGATGTCCAGGCGGCGCTTCATGCCGCCGGAGTAGGTCGAGGCGGGCTTCTTGGCGGCTTCGGTGAGGTCGAAGCGCTCCAGGAGCTCGGCGGCCACCCGCCGCCCCTCGCTCTTGGAGAGATGGTGCAGGTCGGCCATCAGGAGCATGTTCTCCTCGCCGGTGATCAGCCCGTCGACCGCGGAGAACTGGCCGGTGACGCCGATCGCGGCGCGGACCCCGTCCGGTGACGTGGCGATGTCGTGGCCCGCGACCTGCGCCTGCCCGCCGTCGGCGCGGATGAGGGTGGAGAGGATCTTCACGGCGGTGGTCTTGCCGGCGCCGTTGGGGCCGAGCAGCGCGAACACCGATCCGGCGGGGATACGCAGATCGACGCCGTCCAGGACCGTCTTGTCGCCGTAGGACTTGCGCAGTCCGGCGGCGGAGACGGCGGCCGGGGGCGGATTGCCGTTGCTCTGGCTGGATGTGGACATGACAGATGAAGGCATGGGGCCCTCCCGATCGAAGGCTGGTGGGGTGGGGTGGGGTGCGGTGAGGGGGAGAGGTGGTGGCGGTGGCGACGATCAACTGGTCTGAGCGGCGCGGGAGTTGGTGGTCCGCCGTAGCCGGGGGCCGGCGCGGAACTCAGGCGCGGGCGCGGCGGATCTCGATGTTGCCGTGCTTGGTGCGGGCGCGGATCTTGACGGTCTCCTCGGACTCCGCCGGGCTCTCCGACGCGGTGAGCGTGTTGCGCACTTGCCCCTTGTCGGAGCTGACGTCCAGCCAGGCGGCCGTGCCCTCACGGACACCCACCTCGATGGCGCCGTAGTTGGTCTCCAACTGGACCGTCCCGCGGACGGCTTCACCGACGCGCAGGGTGCCGTAGGCGTTGGTCGCGGTGACCGAGCCCTCGGCGCGCTCGATGTCGATGGCGCCGTTGGCACCGCTCACCCGCAGATCGCCGATCGCGGCGCCGATGGTCGTGCTGCCGTGCGAGTTCTTCAGTACGGCGGGGCCGTCGACGAGGCCGACGCGCACGTTGCCGGAGCTGGTGGTGATCTCGGCCGCGCCCTCCACCCGGTCGACGGTGATCGACCCGTGGGAGGCGGTCAGCTGGACCGGTCCGGTCGTGTCGAGGCGGACGTCACCGACGGAGGCCTTCACGTGGACCTCGCCGAGCCGGCCGTCGCCGTACACCTGCGTCACGGAGCCGCCCACCTCGACGTGCGAGCCGGTGGGCAGGTCGACCGTCACATCGACGGCGCCGGACGGGCCGATGAGGCGGCGCTCCTTGGTCTTGATGGTCAGGACGCCGCTGCCGTACGTGACCTCGGTCTGCTCGGCGGCCCGTACGTCCTTGTCCCGCTTCGGGTCCTGCGGCTTGACCTCGACGACGGTGTCGGTGCGGTCGCTCGCGGTGAACTGGATGGAGCCCGCGCCCACGTGCGTCGTGGCCGAGATCGGTTCGGGGGTGTCGAAAGAAGGCATGGCTGTCCCGTCCTCTTGGGTCTTCGGGTCGTCCCCGCTGGTGGGACGTGATGTGGGTGACGTGCTGAGAGGGGGCGGGGCCGGCGCGTGGCTAGCGCACCCAGCCCGTGATGCTCTGTCCGGTCGTACGGGACTTCTGTGCCGCACGCGGCCGGGCGTCGCCGTCGACCGCGGCCGAGACGGCGCGGATCAGCCAGGCGTTGACCGAGAGGCCCTCGCGGCCGGCTGCCTCCTCGGCGCGGACCTTGAGGTGGGCGGGCAGGCGCAGGTTGACGCGGGCGGTGCCGCCGTCGTCGCCGTCGGCGGGGGTGGAGGCGTGCGCCTTGAGCGGGTCGGCGGATGCGGAGGCGTGTGCGGGGGCGTAGGTGGCCGGGATCGGGTCGGTGGTGTCGCTGTCGGTGGGCGGCAGCGTCACGACGAAGTCGGGGTCGAGGCCGCGCAGCCGTACGTCGACGGAGCCGGGGGCGAGCTCGCGGGTGATCTCGTCCATCGCGGCCGAGAGCACGTTCAGCATGGTCAGCCGGGTCGCCGACTCCAGGGGAGCGGTGAGGCGGTCGGCCAGCTCGCGGGCTTCTTCCCCGCCGGCCTCGGCGGCCACCGCGAGTTCACGGCGGAGGGTGTCGACATACGGGGTGAGGTCCATGACGTCATCTTGGCACCATCATGGCGCCATGCGCAACCGTAATGGCGTCGCAGGTGGGGCGGATGAGCGGATCGTTTGACGCGTAAGGCTCTGACCTGCAGGAATGAGAGGGGGTGGGTGTGGGTCATTGTGGCGCCAGGGGGGAGTCGAGGTCTCGGGCGGGAGGTGTGGCGACGCTTGATGGCGCCACGTGGCGTCATCTGGCGTCATCTGGCGCCAGGTGGCGCCAGGTGATGTCGTGCGGGCGTCATGGGGTGCGATGCCGTTCCGGGGCTGACCGTAGGCTGGCCCTTCTGTGCACAAGTTGTGTGGAAGGTGGGCGCCGGGGTGGGCGACATGAAGGCCGGGGTGGCCGATGGGGGCGCGGGGAGCGCGGTGGGGAAGCGGCAGAAGCGGATGCCGAGGGCCGTGCGCGAGCAGCAGATGCTGGACGCGGCCGTGCGGATCTTCGGGCAGCGGGGGTACCGGGCGGCTTCCATGGACGAGATCGCGGAGGTCGCGGGGGTCTCGAAGCCGCTGGTGTACCTGTATCTGAACTCCAAGGAAGAGCTGTTCACCGCGTGCATCCGGCGGGAGGCCGCGGCGCTGGTCGCGGCGGTGCGGAGCGGGGTGAGCGGCGGCGGACCCGCCGACCGGCAGCTGTGGGCCGGGCTGCGGGCCTTCTTCACGCACACCGCCGAGCGGCCCGACGCATGGGTGGTCCTGCATCACCAGGCGCGCACGCAGGGCGAGCCGTTCGCTGCCGAGGTCAGCGGGATGCGCGAGGAGATCGTGGCGTTCGTGACGTCACTGATCGCGGAGGCGGCACGGGAGGCGCACCGCAAGCCGGAGCTGGCGGAGCGTGAGGTCGCGGGGCTGGCCCAGGCGTTGGTGGGGGCGGCGGAGTCGCTCGCCGGCTGGGCGAACGGGGACGCGTCGGTGTCCGCGAAGGAGGCGGCGGCGACGCTGATGAACTTCGCGTGGGCGGGGCTCGGTGAGCTGATGGAGGGGCGGCGGTGGGTGCCGTAGCGGTGGGGGTGGCCGTGGCCACGGCTGTGGCTGGGGCTGCCTGCGCCTAGCGGAGGGTCACGGTTCCGGTGAGGTGGGTCTTGTGGGCCTCGCGGTTCTCGCGGCTCTTGCGGCTCTCTCGGGTCTTGTCGCCGGTGCCGCGGAGTTCGAAGGCTGAGCCGTCGGCCGCGTAGGTGACCGTGCCGGGAAGCAGGACGGGCGCCTTGAAGTCGGCGCGTACGTGGGCGGATTCGGGTGTGCCGTACTCCGCCAGGCAGCGGGCCACGGTCCACATGCCGTGGGCGATGGCCCGGGGGAAGCCGAGCAGGCGTGCGGTCAGGGGGTACAGGTGGATGGGGTTGCGGTCACCTGAGACGGCGCCGTAGCGGCGGCCGAGGTCGCCGGGCAGGGGCCACTCGGCGAGGGCGGGGAGCGGGGCGCTTTCGACGGGGGCCTTGGTGGGGGTGCTGGTGTCGGTGCGGTGGCGGGCCAGGTAGGTGCTGCTGGACGTCCATACGGTGGCGCCGTCGACACGGGCCTCGGTGACGAGGGTGGCTTCGGTTCCGCGGTGGTGCGGGGTCAACTGGGTTGCACGTACGGAGAGTTCCAGGGTGTCCGCCGTGGTCAGGGCGCGCTGCTGGTCGATCTCGATGGACGTGTGGACGAGCCCGAGGAGCGGGAGCGGAAAGGCCCGGGTGGTCATGAGGCGCATGGCCAGCGGAAAGCTGAGGACGTGGGGATACGTGAGGGGGAGGGTGTGCGGAGTGGTGCGGTACCCGCAGAGGCGGGAGTAGGCGGCGAGGTGCTCACTGCTGGGACGTATGCCGCCGAGGGTCGGGCACGAGGCGGGGAGGGGCGCGTCGGGACGGGGCCGCTTGAGCGGGGAGAGGAGCGCGCCACGGAGGAGGAGGGGGGCGAGCATGGGGGTCCTTTCGGGGGTTGGGAGTTGGGGGGCTGGGGCTGGGGCTGGGGGCGAGGCGGTGCGGCGGGGTCTGGCCGGGCTAGCGTCCCTCTGGCGCGACTCCTTGGGACTGTGCGGTGTGGTGTCGGCTCGTGTGTGGGTGCGGGGGCGTGCCGGTATGCCCGGCCCCGTCGTCGTCCGTCGGGGGCCGCGGGTTACTGCGGCGGGGGAGCGTCGCGAGCTGTGCGCCGGGCAGACAGCGCGGCACGTCCCCCACCCCCGCCCCGCGAGCGTTGCCGACTGCGGGTGCGTGAGGGCTGCTGCCTTGCTTGTTCGCTAGCGGACGCTGCGGGGCAATCGGGCGGGTGGGTGGGAAAGGCTTGTTCGGGGAGCGAGGCTGCGGGGCAATCGGGTGGGTGGGCGGGAAGGCCTGTGCGGGAGGCGAGGACCCGGGGCGATCGGCCGGGCGGTCGGATCTGCTCGACGCGCGCGACCAGTCGGGGCAAACCGCCGGACGGCAAGGGATGACGGTTACGCCCCGAGAAGGCTTACGCCCCGAGAAGGCTTTGGCCGCAGACCCGGATCACCTGACCGTTGACGGCCGCCGAAGCCGGGCAGGCGAGCCAGGCCGTGGTTTCCGCCACGTCCACCGGCAGACCCCCCTGGGCGAGGGAATTCATCCGGCGGCCCGCCTCACGGATGAAGAGAGGAACCGCCGCCGTCATCTTCGTCTCGATGAACCCGGGCGCCACCGCGTTCACACTCACCCCGTACTCGGCGAGCGCCCCCGGCGCCAGAGCCCGCACCAGGCCGATGATCCCCGCCTTGCTCGCGGCGTAGTTCGTTTGGCCGACGTTCCCCGCGATCCCCGCGATCGACGCCGTGGCGACGACGCTCCCACCCCGGTTCAGCGTCCCGGACTTGAGCAACGCGTCCGTCGTACGCAGCACGCTCGTCAGGTTCACGTCCAGGACCGGATTCCAGCGGTCCGCCGGCATGTTGGCCAGCTTGCGGTCCCTCGTGATCCCCGCGTTGTGCACGAGGATGTCCAGGCCGCCGGGGGCCAGCGCCGAGGCCATGCGCTCCCCGGCGTCGTCCGCCGTGATGTCCAGCGGCAGCGCCGTACCGCCGAGCCGGTCCGCGACCCGTACCAAGTCCGCCTGCGCGGACGGCACATCGAGTACGACCACCCGCGCGCCGTCCCGCGCGAGCACCTCTGCCACCGCCTCGCCGATCCCCCGCGCCGCCCCGGTGACGAGCGCCGTGCGGCCGGCAAGGGGGCGCTCCCAGTCGAGAACAGGACGCTCCCCCTGCGCCTCCTCCCCTTGCGCTTCCGTCCCCTGCGCCTCCCCTGTCTCGATCACCTGGCCGCTCACGTACGCCGACCTCGGTGAGAGCAGGAAACGCAGCGTCGACTCCGCGGCAGCCGCCGAGCGCATGCGGACCAGCGTCGCCGTGCGGCCCTTGCCCAGCTCCTTGCCGAGGGAGCGCACGAAGCCCTCCAACGCCTGTTGTGCCGCCGCCTGGTGGTGGTCCGACGCCGAGACGGGGGCGCCGAGCACCACCACGCGGCCGTTCTCCGCCACCGACCGCACCACGGGATGCAGTGCCGCGTGCACGAGGGTGAGGCCCGGGGTGTCGCGAATGCCCGTTGCGTCCACCACGATCGCCGTCGGACGGGAGGAAGCCGGGCGGGAGGAAGCCGAATGGGGGGAGTCAGATGTGATGCGCAGTTTCGTGCGCTCCAGGATCGGCCGCAAGTCCGCCGCGTGAGCGGACTCGCCCGCCGTCAGGAGCAGCAACTCGCCCTCCAGGTGAGGGCGTTCCGGCGTCCAGCGGCGCAGCGCCGACGGCTGGGGCAGGCCGAGCCTGCGGGTGAGGAAGCGGCCGGGTGCGGTGCCCGTGAAGTTCAGATAGCGGTCGGCCATTGTCCAACTCCCAGCTCGGTCGTAAATTTACTTCAGAGTAAGGTTACTCAACGGTCAGGAGCTGGTCGAGACATGAAACTGCCCACCACCCGCCGCGTGGCGGTCATCGGCGGCAGCCGCATCCCCTTCGCGCGCTCCGACGGCCCGTACGCGACCGCGTCCAACCAGGAGATGTTGACCGCCGCCGTCGACGGCCTCGTCGAGCGCTACGGACTAGAGGGCGACGGCGCCGTGGGGGAGTTCGTCGCCGGCGCCGTGCTCAAGCACAGCCGGGACTTCAACCTCGCCCGCGAGACCGTCATCGGGTCGCGCCTCGCGCCGACCACCCCCGCGTACGACATCCAGCAGGCCTGCGGCACCGGCCTGCAAGCCGTCGTCGCAGCCGCCAACAAGATCATGCTGGGGCAGACGGAGTCCGCCGTGGCGGGCGGCGCCGACACCGCGAGCGATGCCCCGCTCGGCGTCAACGACTCCCTGCGCAAGATCCTCCTGTCCGCGCGCCGCGCCAAGACGGCGGGGGAGCGGGTCAAGGTGCTCGCCCGCGTGCGGCCCTCGCATCTCGTGCCCGACATCCCGCGCAACGCCGAGCCCCGCACCGGGCTCTCGATGGGCGAGCACGCGGCCGTGACCGCCCGGGCGTGGGGCGTCACGCGCGAGGCGCAGGACGAACTGGCCGCCACCAGCCATCAGCGGCTGGCCGCCGCGTACGACAGGGGGTTCCTGGACGGGCTCGTCGTGCCGTTCAGGGGTCTTGAGCGGGACCAGAATCTGCGGCCAGGGTCGAGCGTCGAGAAGCTGGGGAAGCTGAAGCCCGTGTTCGGGGTGGCGGGCGCCGGCCCGACGATGACCGCGGGGAACTCGACGCCCTTGACCGACGGCGCCGCCGTCGCGCTGCTCGCGAGCGAGGAGTGGGCCGGGGCGCGCGGACTCGAACCGCAGGCCTACCTCACCGCGTACGAGACCGCCGCGGTCGACTTCGTCGGGGGTGATGTCGCCGGGGGTGAGGACGGGCTTCTGATGGCGCCCGCGTACGCCGTGCCCCGGATGCTGGAGCGGGCGGGGCTCGGGCTCGCGGACTTCGACTTCGTCGAGATCCACGAGGCGTTCGCCTCGCAGGTGCTCGCCACGCTGGCCGCGTGGGAGAAGCGGGGCCTCGGCGTCGTGGACCGGGACCGGCTCAACGTCGCCGGCTCCTCGCTCGCCACGGGGCACCCCTTCGCCGCCACGGGTGCGCGGATCGTCGCCACCCTGGCGAAGCTGCTCGCCGAGCGGGGCACTCCCGGGCGCGGGCTGATCTCGATCTGCGCGGCGGGCGGGCAGGGGGTGACGGCGATCCTGGAGCGCGGGTGACGCGCTCCCCACCGCTCCCCCCGGCTCCCCGCCTCTCTCTACCGACTCCCCGAGCCCGCCCCGCCTCGCTCACGCCACGTTCCACGAGCGCCGGAGGGACCGCCTTCTCCCGTCCCCCCACCCCGGAGGGACCGCCTCCCCGCCCCGCCCCCTCACCGACAAGGAGTCGCCCCCATGCCCCCCGTCGCCCCCCAGCCCGCCCTCGTGGAACCCCACCTGCGCCATCTCGACGGCGTCGTGCGCGAAGTCTCCGTGCCGCCGTTCGCCGCGGTCGCCGACAGCGGGTCCCTCGCCGACATCCCCTTCGACAACGCCCGTGAGGCGCCCGCCGAAGCCGTGCTGTCCCGCAAGGGCGACGACGGGCGGTGGCGGGACGTGTCCGCCGCGGACTTCGCCGGGGAAGTCCGCGCCGTGGCCAAGGGGTTGATCGCCGAAGGGCTTGCTCCGGGGGACCGGCTCGCCATCATGGCGCGTACGACGTACGAGTGGACGCTGCTCGACTTCGCGGCCTGGGCGGCAGGGCTCGTCACCGTGCCGGTCTATCCGACCTCCTCCGCCTATCAGACCCGGTGGATACTCCAGGACTCCGGCGCCGTCGCGCTCGCCGTGGAGACCTCGGCGCTCGCCGCCTCGCTCGGGCCCGAGCGGGACCGGATGCCCGATCTGGCACACCTGTGGTGCTTCGAGAAGGGGGACGTACGGCGGCTCGCCGAGCTGGGGCGGCAGGCGGAGATCCCCGACGAGGAAGTGGACAGCAGGCGCGCCGAGTTGAGGCCCGATTCCGTCGCGACGCTCATCTACACCTCCGGCACCACCGGGCGGCCCAAGGGCTGCGTCCTGACGCACGGCAACTTCTTCGCCGAGGTCGACAACGCCATCGAACTGCTCCATCCCGTCTTCAAGTCCGTCAGCAAGGAGCCCGCGTCCACGCTGCTCTTCCTGCCGCTCTCGCACGTCTTCGGACGCATGGTCGCCATCGGCTGTCTGCGCGCCCGGGTACGGCTCGGGCACGCGCCCAGCATCCAGACCGAGGATCTGCTGACGGATCTCAGCGGGTTCCGGCCCACCTTCCTGCTCGCCATCCCGTACGTCCTGGAAAAGGTCTTCAACACCGGGCGTGCCACCGCGGAGAAGATGGGCCGCGCCTCCTCCTTCGACCGCGCGGCCCGTATCGCCGTCCGCTACGGCGAGGCGGTCGAGGCCCGGCAGCACGGCACGGGCCCCGGGCCGTCCTTCGGGCTGCGGCTGGCCCGCGCGCTGTACGACCCGCTGGTCTACCGGCGTATCCGCGCGGCGCTCGGCGGCAAGGTGCGGTACGCGATCTGCGGCGGCTCACCGCTGGGGCGCCGCCTCGCCGCGTTCTACGCGGGCGCGGGCATCGAGATCTTCGAGGGCTACGGGCTGACCGAGACCACCGCCGCGGCCACCGTGACACCCCCGCTGAAGCCGAAGCTCGGCACGGTGGGCTGGCCGCTGCCGGGCACCCGTGTGCGGATCGCGGACGACGGTGAGGTGCTGCTCGCCGGGAGGCAGGTCTTCGGCGGGTACTGGGACGGGCAGGCGGGGCGTGCCGTGCCCGCGCGGGGCGAGTGGTTCGCCACGGGGGACATCGGCGCCCTGGACGCCGACGGATACCTCTCCATCACGGGGCGCAAGAAGGACATCCTCATCACCACCGGCGGCAAGAACGTGGCCCCGGCCCCGCTCGAGGACTGGCTGCGCGCCCACCCGCTGGTCGGCCAGTGCATGGTCGTCGGCGACGGCAGGACGTACATCACCGCCCTGCTCACGCTGGAGGCGGACGGCATCGAGCACTGGTGCCGCATGAAGAAGAAGGCACACACGGGTCTGGCCGACCTCGTGGACGACGCCGATCTGCGCGAGACCCTGCAGCGCGCCGTCGACGAGGCCAACAAGCTCGTGTCGCGCGCCGAGTCCATCCGGCGGTTCGCCGTACTGCCGGTGGACTTCACCGAGGAGAGCGGCCATCTGACGCCGTCCCTGAAGCTGAAGCGGGACGCCATCGAGCGGGACTTCGCGGAGGAGATCGAAGGGCTTTACGGGCACGGAGGTAACGCACGGTAGCGGATGTCACTCGCTGTTACCTGGACGGGCGGGGTCGCTGCCCCGCGCTTAGGGTGATCGAGGGGCAGACCCAGGGAGGTTGCCGTGCGTGGAGCAGTTGCACTCGCCGGCGTGACAGCGCTGGCCGTCATGGGGACAGGGGCCTGGCTGCCGGGCGCGAGCGCGGGTTCGGGTACGAGTACGGGTACCCGTACGAGTACGGGAGCGGGCGCGGGATCGAGTGCCGGGCGTCCGACGTCCGAGCCCTCGTCCGAGTCTTCGTCCGAGCCCTCGCCCAACCTCTCCCGCTTCTACACGCAGAAGATCAAATGGGGCGCCTGCGAGGACGGCGGGGCGGGCCTCATGGCCGACCCCGACGCCACCCCTGTGGCCAACGACAAGAACGTCCAGTGCGGCAAGATCACCGTCCCCCTCGACTACGCGAAGCCGGGGCGCGGCACGGTCAAGATCGCCATGGTCCGCGTCAAGTCCAGCGGCGAGCCCCGCGGCTCGCTCCTCCTGAACTTCGGGGGCCCCGGTGGCGCCGGGGTCTCCGGGCTCCTCAACTCGCAGAAGGAGTTCGAGTATCTCGGCAAGGGATACGACGTGGTCTCCTTCGATCCCCGCGGTGTGGGCGAGAGCTCGCCCGTCAGCTGCGGGGACGCCGAGGCGCGGGAGCCGGAGATGCAGCAGGACTCCGACGACCCCGGCGCCGTACTCGACGAGATGCGCAAGATGGCCGAGGAGTGCAAGAAGAACTCCGGTCCCGTCCTTCCGTACGTCGGGACCGTCAACGTCTCGCGTGACATGGACGTCATGCGGCAGGTGCTCGGCGACAAGAAGCTCAACTACCTGGGCTTCTCGTACGGGACGCGGCTCGGTGCCGTATACACCGCCCAGTTCCCGAAGAACGTCGGGCGGATGGTCCTCGACGGCGTGGACACGCTGACCGAGGACGTCGCCGAGCAGGCCCTGGCGAGTGCGGAAGGACGCCAGACGGCCCTCGACAACTTCGTCAAGTGGTGCACGGGCAACCCGGGTTGTGTCCTCGGGACCGACTCGCGTGCGGCACGCGGCAACATGGTCGAGCTGATCAAGGGGCTCGACACGTATCCGCTCCAGTCGCAGGACGGCGCGGAGTTCACCGGGCAGGACGTCGTGGACGTACTCGGACAGGCGCTCTACAGCAGGCAGTCGTGGCCCGCGCTCTCGCAGGCGCTCGGCGCGTTGCTGGCGGACGGTGACCCCAGGGCGCTGCTGCGGATGAGCGGTTCCCTGGAGCAGCAGGTCAAGGCGCCGCATGACATCCCCGCCGACAACATGGCCGCCGCGCTCATGGCCGTGAACTGCGCCGACGACCCGGACCGCCCGGACGCGGACAGCCTCGAAAAGGAAGTGGGCAAGCTCCAGAAGGAGTTCGAGTCGACCTCCGCGATCTTCGGTCAGTCGATGCTGATGCCGGTGCTGTTCTGCTACGGCCGCCCCGCGGGGACGGACTACATCCGTGACGACGTACGCGACGTCAAGAGCCCCGACTTCCTCCTCGTCGGCACCCGGGGCGACCCGGCCACGCCGTACCGCTGGACCGAGGAGACCGCCGAGCGGCTCGGCTCCGCCGCCGTCGTACTCGACAACAAGGGTGACGGACACACCGGTTACGCCGGTTCGAAGTGCGTGCGGGACAAGGTGGACGGGTTCCTGCTGTACGGGGAGATGCCGAGGACCGGGAGCTCGTGCGGGGTGGAAGAGGAGGAGTGACGGTGAGAGGAGTGAGGGGTGGGGGCGAGGGGTGAGGTGCGGAGTGCCGATTGAGGAGTGACGGCGGCTCGTGCGTAGCTCGTGGTCAGCGGGTGGTGCGGGCCGCCGGGTCGAGGCGCAGCATCGCTTCCTCGTCCGCGCTGCCCGGCTCGGCCTGGTAGACCACCAGGCGCTGGCCGTCCGTCCTCGCCAGCCTCATCACCTCGTACGTGAGCGTCATCGCGCCCACCTTCGGGTGGTCGAACGTCTTGGTGCCGCCGCCGCGCTCCTTGACTTCGTAGCGCTCCCAGATGCGGGCGAAGTCCGGTGACTTCAGGAGCAGTTCGCCGACCAGTGCGGCCAGCTGGGGCGAGTCCACGTCGACGCCGCCGACCGCGCGCAGGTGCGCGACGGACGTGGCGACGGTCTCCTCCCAGGGCTGGTAGAGCACGCGGCCCACGGGGTGGAGGAACAGATAGCGCGTGACGTTGCGCTTCTCCGCGGGCCAGTCCCACAGACCCGGCAGGAGGCGGCGTCCGGCCGGGTTCGCGGCCAGCATATAGCTGTGGCGGCTGACCACGTACGCGGGCGACGGGCTGAGGTTCTCCAGCATGCGCTGGATGCTCGGGCGGACCGTGTCCCCGGGGGTGGGGTGCGGCTCCGTGAGGCGGCCCGACGCCAGCTCGGCCAGTTCGTGCAGGCGCTCGTGGGCGTCGCCGCTGAGGCGCAGGGCGCGGGCCAGGGCGTCCACGACGGAGGGGGAGGGGTTCGTCTCGCGGCCCCGCTCCAGGCGGGTGTAGTAGTCGACGCTGACCCCGGCGAGGGTGGCGAGTTCCTCGCGGCGGAGGCCGGGGGTGCGGCGCAGGCCTGTCCCTTGCGGGAGGCCGGCTTCGGAGGGCGTCACCTGCGCGCGCCTCGCCCGCAGATACCTGCCCAGTTCCGTACCCGTGCCCTCTGCTTTCGCCATCCGTCCATTGTCCCCGGTGGGGGCGGGGTGTGGGGGGCCGTGTCAGGGCCAGGAACGCTGCGGTCTGCCTGGGCGGCGGGCCTGGGTGGAGGCTTGGGGTGCTGCCGGTTGCGCTGTGCTCCGTGGCTGTGGTTGCCCCAAGGACCTCTCCCGCCCACCCGCCCGGTCACCCTGCAGTGCCTGCTTGCCGAACAGGCCTTTCCCGCCCACCCGCCCGTTTGCCCTGCAGTGCCTGCTTGCCGAACAGGCCTTTCCCGCCCACCCGCCCGTTTGCCCCGCAGTGCCACCTTGCCGAACAGGCCTTTCCCGCCCACCCGGCCGATTGCCCCGGAGTCATCAGTCATGCCGTCCTCCCTCGTCGTCCCCGCCTCCACCCCCGCATCCCTCAGCACCAAGCCGCCCACCACCCCCCACCGCTCCCCGACCCTCGCCCCCCTCCTCGCCTCTCTCCTCGGTTTCACCGTCATCACCGTCGACGTGTCCGCCGTGAACATCGCCCTGCCCGCCATCCGCGCCTCCCTCCACGGCGGCATGGCTGGGCTCCAGTGGGTCGTGGACGCGTACACGCTGATGTTCGCCGCCCTCATGCTCTCCGCGGGGGCCCTCGCCGACCGGGCGGGGGCTCGGCGTGCGTACGCCTGGGGCGTCGGCCTCTTCACCCTCGCCTCGCTCGCCTGCGCCCTTGCCCCCGGCATCGGTGCCCTCATCGCCGCCCGCGTGGCGCAGGGCGGGGCCGCGGCGATCGTCATGCCCGCATCGCTCGCGCTGATCCGGCAGGCGTACGACGACCCGCGCCGCCGTGCCCGCGCCATCGCGCTGTGGACGGTGGGCGGCTCCGTGGCCATGGCCGCCGGGCCGGTACTCGGCGGCGTACTCACCGAGGCGGCCGGCTGGCGTGCCGTCTTCCTCCTCAACTTGCCGATAGGGGCCGTGATCCTGGCCCTCCTCGCCCGCACCGCTCCCTCCGCGCGGCGCCCCGCGCCCATCGACGTCGCCGGTCAGGCCACCGCCGTACTCGCCCTCGCGGGGCTCGCGTTCGCGGTCATCGAGGGCGGTCACCTGGGGTGGACGAGTGCGCCGGTGCTCGGCGCCGCCGCCCTCGCCGTCGCGGCGGGCCTCGGCTTCTACGCCGCCGAGAAGCGGCACCGCGCGCCCATGGTCCCGCTCGGGCTGCTGCGGGAGCGGAGGGTCGGCGTCTCGCTGGCCATCGGCTTCGCCGTCAACGCGGGCTTCTACGGGATCGTGTTCCTGCTCGGCCTCTACTTCCAGCAACTGCGCGGGATGTCGGCGATCGCGGCAGGCCTGATGTTCGTGCCTCTCGCGGTCATCATCACGTCGACGAACCTCGTCTCGCCGCGCATGGCCGAGCGCGTCGGCCGCCGCAGGGTCATCGTGGCGGGCCAGGCGGTGCTCGCGCTCGCGATGTTCGTGCTCCTGCCGCTGGCCGCGGACACCCCGCTCTGGCTGGTGCTCGTCCTGCTCATCCCCACGGGCATGGGCGGCGCGTTCGCGGTGCCCGCGCTGACCGCCCTGCTGATGGACGCCGTACCCGCCCACCGCGCGGGCACGGCATCCGGCCTCCTCAACGCGCTTCGTCAGACGGGCGGCGCGATGGCGGTGGCGCTGTTCGGCGCGCTCCTGGCAGCGGACGGCGGGACGGGCTTCTCGGTCACGGGAATGCGGGAGGCGCTCCTCGCGGTGGGTCTGCTCCTGTGCGCCACGACGGCCCTCGCGGCATGGCTCCTGCCGAGGGACGGCCGCCGCTGAGCGGGGGACAGTCCGTGGGAGGCCGGTCCGTGGGGGCCAGCTCGTGGGAGGCCGGTCCGTGGGAGGCCCGTCCGTGTGTGTGGCCGGTCCGCGCCCCCCCGATTGCAGAAAAATCCCGCCCAAGGCCCCGAAAAGCCCTCCCCAACCGGGATTTTCCTGCAACCCCCGCAGCGCCCCTGCCCAGCCCCTGCCCTGCCCCTCCGCTGCCCCTGCCCCCGACGCGCGGCTACCGTTCCCGCATGCGCCGACAAGCCGAACAAGAACCCGCAACGCCCGGCTCCGTAACCCCCGACGACCTCGACCGCGCGGTCCAGCTCGCCCTCGCCACGCTCCGAGAAGCGCCCCCGGCCGCCTGGGACGGCAAGGCGGGCACGCTGGAGTGGGACTGCTGGGAGACGGTCGAGCACCTCGCCGACGACCTCTTCGCGTACGCGGCTCAACTCGGCCCGCGACAGCCGCCGTTGACGGACGAGGTCCCCTTCATCTGGGAGCCGCGCAGGCCGGGCGGCCCGTCCAACGCCATCCACGCGAACCGTACGGCGGGCCCGGCAGGCCTCCTCCAGGTGCTGGAGTCGAGCGGCGCGCTGCTGATCGCGATGGTGCGCACGGCCCCGCCGACGACGCGGGCGTACCACGGCTTCGGGGTGTCCGACCCGGAGGGCTTCGCGGCGATGGGGGTCGTGGAAACCCTGGTCCACACGTACGACTTGGCCGCGGGCCTGGGGCTGAAGTGGAACCCGCCCGCCGATGTGTGCGCCCGTGTCCTCCACCGCCTGTTCCCGGACGCCCCCTCGGGCTCGGGCTCGGGCGCGGAACCGTGGCCGACTCTGCTGTGGGCCACCGGGCGCGGGGAGTTGGCGGGGCGGGACCGGCTCACGTCGTGGCGGTGGCACGGGGAGCCACGGCTCCCCGCCTGAAGCGCCGAAAGCACCTGAAGCGACGGAAGCGCCGATCGCGCTGATCGAGCCGAACGCCCCGGACGCCCCGGAAGCGCGAGCTCAGGCCTTCTCGAGGATCGTCTTCAGCTCCGACAGCATCATGGTCCAGCCTTCCCTGACGCCCTCGAGCATCTTGGAGTCGGCCGAGGTGAAGCCGTCGTGCGTGATGGTCAGTTTCACGCCCAGCTCCGGCTCCTCGGAGGGCTCGATGTCGAAGGTGACCTTCGAGCGCTCCTTGGCCGCCTCGGCGAACTCCTCGTCGCCCATGCCGAACATCTCCTGGTGCATCGGCTGCAGCGTGTGCCAGGTGTAGGCGAGCCGCTTGCCGGGCTCCGACTCGGTGACGACCTGGCCGAGGTCCTGCGGCTCGCCGCCGTCCTCGACCGGCCACAGCACCTTCGAGCCGACCTGCCAGTCGGAGGAGGGCGCCCAGCCGCCGTGGTACTGCTTCAGGAACTCCGGGCTGGTCAGACCCTCCCAGAGCTTCTCGGGCGTGGTGTGGATGTAGATCGTGTAGACGAACTCGGGCTTGCTCATCGCCGTTCCTTCCAGGGCGTGCTTCAGATCGCCGAGCGCGGCCATCCGGCCCCGCTCGTACTGGTCTATCCAGCGGTCGGCAATGTCGTGGATGGGTACGGGGTTGAGGTAGTGCAGCCTCTCCCGGCCGTGCCGGACCACCGTGACCAGGCCCGCGCCCTCCAGCACTGCCAGGTGCTTGGACACCGCCTGCCTGGACATCTCGAGCCCGGCGCACAGCTCGCGCAGACTCTGCCCGGCACGCTCGTTCAGCCGGTCGAGCAGCAGCCTTCGGCTCGTGTCCGCGAGTGCTTTGAACACCTCGTCCATGTCATCCAACCCCCTCCCTTCAAAATTGGCAACCATTTGGTTGCCTGTCAAGTCGGCCATGTCCGAGCTCCGAGCTCCGAGCTCCGAGCTCCGAGCGCCTCGCGCACGCGCACGCGCCACGCGCCCTGTGAGCCCGACCGGACCGGGCACAGGATGTCGGGTCCGGCAGGGTGGGACCTTCCTAACGTGAGTGACGCAAGGGAAGGAGAACCGGGTGCTGGAGCGGTTGAACCAGGCCATGGAGCACATCGAGGCCCGCCTCGACGGGCAGATCGACGTGGCCGACCTGGCGCGGACGGCGGTGACGTCGGAGTACCACTTCCGGCGGCTGTTCTCCGCGCTGGCGGGGATGCCGCTGTCGGAGTACATCCGGCGCAGGCGGCTGACGGTCGCGGGGGCCGAGGTGCTCGACGGGGAGCGGACGCTGCTCGAAGTGGCCGTGCGCTACGGCTACTCGTCGGGCGAGGCGTTCGCGCGGGCGTTCCGCGGCATGCACGGGGTCGGGCCCGGTGAGGCCAGGCGGGGCGGGGCGACGCTGCGGTCCCAGCCTCGGATGTCCTTCCGTCTCATCGTCGAAGGGAACAGCAGCATGCGGTACAAGGTCGTGGACAAGGACGAGTTCCGTGTCGTCGGACGGAAGGCGCGGGTGCCGCTCGTGCATGAAGGCGTGAACCCGGACATCGCCGCGTTCATCCGTGGGCTCGGGAGGGAGACGCTGCAGCGCATCGAGAGCCTGTCCGACCAGGAGCCGGAGGGGATCATCTCGGTGAGCGACAAGCTCGACGAGAGCCGCGCCGAGGGGACCGAACTCGACTACTGGCACGGTGTGGTGAGCAGTGCCGCGGTGCCGGAGGACATGGACGCGCTCGCCGTTCCCGCGGGGAGCTGGGCCGTGTTCGAGAGCTCGGGGCCGTTTCCGCAGACGCTTCAGTACATGTGGCGGGACGTGTTCACGCAGTGGTTCCCGTCGAATCCGTACCAGAGCAGGCCGGGGCCCGAGATCCTGCGGACCCGCCTGTCGGACGACGGGACGGACGCGGACGCGGAGCTGTGGATTCCGGTGGAGCGGACGGCCGGCTGAGCAGCAGTGACTCGCGGCGGCTTCCTTTCCGAAGCCGCCGCGAGCCCTCAGCCCACAGCCCTCGCCCTCCGCCCTCAGCCCTCCGCACCGTTCAGCAGTTCCCCCGCGCCGGCTTCCCCGCGAACCGGTCCGCCAGCCAGTTCGCCGCCAGGGGTGACTGCGTGATGACCCCCGAGACGTGCTCGCCCAGCAGGACCGTGTGCCACTCCACGTTCGCGCCCTTGGCGCACCAGTCCTTGCGGACCTGCTTGCCGACGCCGTACGGGATCAACTCGTCGGTGATCACGTGGTATTGGTACACCGGTGCGTCCGGAGCCCGCGTGCCGACCTGCGACTCGCGAAGGCGCTGCTGCCAGTCGGGCTGGTCGAGGGGGTTCTTCACCGTCATGTCGTCGATCTTCTTGAAGGCGCCGAGCACCGCGCCGTCGGCCACGCAGCTGTTGCGCAGGGCGCCGATCAGCTTCTTGCCCGCCGGGTTCAGGTACGACTCCAGGTTCAGCTCGGGGAAGGCCGCGTTCTGGCCGATCGCGGCCATGAAGATCAGGCCGGAGCCGTACGAACCGTCGTTGAAGTCCGCCACCCTCATCAGGTCGCCCGGGATGCCACCGGCCGCCGTGCCCTTGACCTTCAGGTCGGGGGCGTACGACCCGTGCAGCTCGGCCGCCCAGCTCGCCGCCTGCCCGCCCTGCGAGTAGCCCATGACGCCGACCGGGGTGTCCGCGCCGAGCCCCGCCTCCGGGAGGCGGATCGCGGCTCGGGCGGCGTCGAGCATGGCGTGCCCCTCGGCCCTGCCGACCGTGTAGGTGTGGTCGCCGGGGGTGCCGAGACCCTCGTAGTCCGTGACGGCGACCGCCCAGCCGCGCAGCGTGAGTTGCTGGATGAGGTTGGCTTCGAGGGTCGTGCCGCGAGGGAAGCCCGCGCTCGGGGCGCAGTGGTCGCCCATGCCGATCGTCCCGACGGCGTACGTGATGAGGGGGCGGGGGCCCTTCCTGCCGTCCTGCGGCACGATGACCGTGCCGGAGACGGTGTTCGGCTCGCCCCGCGCCGTCGTCGAGCGGTAGTTGATCTTCCACGCCTTGGTGTGGGTCGGCTGGCCCGGCAGCGGATGGAAGCTGCTCGGTGCGGAGCTGACGATGTCGCCGGGGGCGGCGGCCTCCGCCGCCGGGGCGGCCTGCGCCGTCACCGGGGTGACGACCGAAAGTCCGAGCGCGGCCACCACGGCCAGGGCTCTTGCGCTGGTACGAACGTGCATGCGGCTCTCCCAACAGTCCTCAATGGCTGGGGTGTTCCTTCTGTGTGCGCCGTGCAGGCGTTGACGGTAGTGACGCGGGAGCAGGTTTCGCGCTGACGGGACCGCTCAGCTTGGTTGACTCTGTGTCTCCGGCACCGTTCCGGCGCTACGTTCGAGGGGGGAGCCTTCGGGCGCACTTCGAGTGGGCGAGGAAGGGCGGGGGGATGCTCGACAGCACGATGACGGCATTGGCCGCGGCGGGCGGTCTGGCCGTGGCGCAGGCAGCGGGAACGGACGCGTGGGCCGGGATACGGCAGGCCGTGGCCCGGTGGTTCGGGCGCGGCGACGAGGAGCGGGAGCGGGCGGAGCTCGCGCGTCTCGACCGGACGGCGGTGGCGCTGACCGGGCCCGGCGGTGATGCCGCCCTGCGGGCCCGCAGCGACGAAGAGGTCTCGTGGCGTACGCGCTTCGAGATGCTCCTCGAGTCCCTGGACGAGGCGCGGCGCCGTGAGGCGGTGGCCCAGTTGCAGGCGCTCGTCGAGAGGCACGGCGCCGCGCCGGACATCGGCGGGATCTCGGTCGCGGGGCCCGGCGCGACCTCCGTGGTCGGGCCGTACGAGAGCCATGGCGCGACAATCAACATCAGCGAGGTGCACGGGGGGCTGTGGCAAGGAGCCCCCGCCCCCGCGGGCCCTACCCCGCCGGATCCGCCGCAGGGCTGAGCGGACCGGCTGCCGCGGGCCCGCCCGCACGGGAGTGGCCGCATCTGGTCGGCGTGCTGCCCCAGGAGGCGCACTGCTTCCAGGGGCGTGCGGTCGGTGGGCGCCTCGCCCGGGAGATGGCCGCCGGGGGAACGGCCGTGCTCGGCCAGGTGCTCGCCGGGACCGGCGGTGTGGGCAAGACCCAGCTGGCGGCGCGGTATGCGCGTGAACTGCGGGACAGCGGTGAGATCGACCTGCTCCTGTGGGTCACCGCGGTCAACCGCGAGGCTGTCGTCACCGCGTACGCCCAGGCTGCCGAGGAGTGGCTCGGCCTGGCCCGCGCGGACTCCGAACAAGCGGCGGCCCGCTTCCTGGCCTGGCTCGAACCACGCCCGGCGGGCGGCCCGCGCTGGCTGATCGTCCTTGACGACCTGGCCGACCCGGTCGACCTCCTGGCGGACCCGTCCCTGAACCGAGGCGGCCTGTGGCCCCCGGCAAGCCCACTGGGCCGGACGCTGATCACCACACGGCGAAGGGACGCGGTCCTGACGGGCCACGGACGCCGAAGCATCGAGGTGGGCCTCTTCGCGAGGGAGGAGTCGGTCAACTATCTGACCCGGGTGCTGGATGCGGGGTGCGGCAGCGCGGGACAGAGGGATGCCGGGGGTGACGGTGACGCATGTTCGGGTACGGGTTGTCCCGCTCGGCATGATCCGCCCGGCTGCGTGGCCCACCTTGCCGAGGATCTCGGGGATCTGCCGCTTGCCCTCTCCCAGGCCGCCGCCTATCTGCTGGAGGCCAGGGATGTGACCTGTGCCGAGTACCGGCGTCAACTGCGCATGCGCAGCCGGGAGTTGGAACGCCTCTTTCCCGAGCGTGGCATGCTGCCCGATACCCAGACCGTCACCGTGACCGCCACCTGGTCCCTCTCCGCCGAGCGCGCCGACGCCATGCGGCCCCGAGGTCTCGCCCGGCCCATGCTCGCCCTCATCGCGCTGCTCGACCCGAACGGCATACCGGCGGCCGTCCTCACCAGCCCACCCGCCCTCGCCCACCTCGCCGCCCACCGCACCCCGCACACGCCGCACCCGGTGACCGCGGAGGACGCCGTCGGAGCGCTGCGCGCCCTGCACCGCATGAGCCTGGTCGACCACACGCCCGGCGTCCCGCACCAGGCCGTCCGCGTGCACCAGCTCATCCAGCGCACCTTCCGCGAATCCCTGCGGCCGGGCGCCCTGGCGGACACCGCCGTCGTGGCCGCCGACGCGCTCGTCGCCGCGTGGCCCGACGTCGAACGCGACACGGCGCTCTCCCAGGTCCTCCGGGCCAACGCCGATGCCGTACGACGGGTGGCCGAGCCCGCCCTGTGGCGGTGCGGCATCCACCCCGTGCTCCTCCTGGCCGGAGACAGCGTCCAGGAGAGCGGCCAGGTCACGGCCGCCCTCGTCTACTTCCGCACCCTGGGGCGGCTCGCCCACGACCGGCTCGGGCCCGACCATCGCCAGACCCTGCGCATCCGGCTCCAGCTGGCCGACCTGCGCGGCATGGCGGGCTACCCGGACGAGGCGCTCACCGGGTTGCGGGAGGCATTGGTCGACTGCGAGCGGGTCCTTGGCCCGCACGACCGCGACACGCTGCGCGCCCGGCACGAACTGGCCCACGCCCACGGCCTCGTGGTGAACGTCGCGGGCGCCCTGGCAAGGCTGGAGCAGATCCTCGTGGTGCGGCAGTGGGTCCTCGGCGACGACCACCCCGAAACTCTCGACACCCGGGGCTCACTCGCCCTGTGGTGGGGCGACGCGGGGGACACGGCGGGTGCCATCGCCGCCCTTGAACAGCTCATCGTCGACCGCGAGCGCGTGCTGGGCCGCGACCACCCCGACCTCTTCCGGGCCCGCCACAACCTCGCCCTCTACCGGGGCGAGGAAGGGGACAAGAAGGGAGCCGTGGCCGCGTACCGGCAGCTGCTCGCCGACCGGGTCCGCGTCCTTGGCCCAGACCACGCGGAGACCCTCGGCACCCGCCGCGAACTCGCCTACTGGCAAAGGGACTCCGGTGACGTGACCACTGCCCTGGTCACCTTCGAGCTGCTCGTGTCCGACATGGACCGCGTCCTGGGCGCCGATCACCTCGACACCCTCACCACCCGCCGCAGCCTCGGCTACACCTGGGGCGTCGCGGGGGACACGGCGGGCTCCGTCATCGCCTACCGGCAGGTCCTCGCCGACCTGCGGCGCGTCCTCGGCCCCGATCACGCGGAGACCCTGGCGACGGCGGCCGTGCTCGTCGGCGGCCTCGTCGACCGGGGACGCCAGCACCTCAGCGGCGGAAGCCCGCAGTTCCGGTACGCGAACCGGAACCTCGCCGGGCCCTCCGTCTGGCACGCGCAGGCCCTCGCCTGCTTCGAGGAGGCCCGCGCGCTGACCGACCCCGAGGAGTCCCCGGGCGTCCATGGCGGCACCTTGCACGACATCGCGGACACGTATCGCGGCGCCGGGCGCCTGGCGGAGGCGGTCGAGTACTACCAGCAGGCCATCTCGTACCGCCGCCGCGCCGACCAGCCGGCCGAGCTCGTCGTCACCATGAACGCGCTCGCCAACTGTCTGGTCGTCATGGGGGAACTGGCCGAGGCGGCAGCCGTGCTGCGGCAGATCACCGGGGAGCTGCTGAGCTTCCCCGAAACCGCCGGGCGAGCCTCATACCTCCACAACGTGGGCCTCACCTATGAGCAGTTGGGGGACAAGGGTGTCGACGGCGCCTACGCGGAGGCGGTGACCGTGTACCAGGCCGTGCTCGCCCTGGTGGACCCGGAGACCGACCCCGGTTCGTACGCCGCGGCCCTGAAGGACATGGGCGACGCCCTCGCGGCCCAGGGGCAGCTGGAGCAGTCGCACGTCGCGTACTCCCACCGGTGGGGGACATCGGCGGATGATCACCCCCAGCTTGACGCCGATCCCGGACCCGAGCCCGAACCTGGCTCCGTCCCGGGCCCCGGCGCCCACGAGTCGTCGTAGGGATGCGCCACCCGGTAGGCCCCCGGCGTCGTCCCTGTCCACCGCCGGAACGCACGGTGGAAGGCCGTGTCCTCGGAGAAGCCGAGCCGTGCGGCAAGGTCGGCAATGGGTTCCGTGCCCTCGGCCAGGCCCGCGATCGCGGCGTCACGCCGAACGGCGTCCTTCAACTGCTGGTACGACGTGGACTCCTGGGCCAGGCGGCGGCGCAGCGTCGCGGGGCTCACCGCGAGGCGGGCGGCGATCTCGCCCAGGGAGGGCAGGCGGGGCGAGGTCCGCAGCGCGCGGGCCAGGGCGCGCCGCACCTGTTCGGCGACCGTCGTCCCGTACTCGCGCCGCGACAGGAGGTCGAACGGCGCCCGCTCCAGCATTCCCTCCAGCGCCGCCTCGTCCCGGATCAGCGGCGCGGCCAGCCAGCGCTCGTCGAACGCGGCACCCGTGCGCGCCGCGCCGAAGCGGACCGGACAGCCGAAGAGGAGCTCGTACTCGTCCTTGTGCGGGGGCGGTGGGTGCCCGAACTCGGCCCAGTGGAGCGGGATGCGGCGGCCGATCAGCCAGCTGCACAGGCGGTGCCAGATGATCACGAGGCACTCGGCGAGGAAGTAGTCCCGTTCGAGATCGTTGCGTACGGCGAAGACGGCGCCGCCCGTCTCGCGGTGCTCCAGCGTGAGGTCGGGGCCGCCGGGGAACAGCCCGTAGAAGGTGACGCCCCGCTTCATCGCGGCGCCCAGGTCACGGCAGCCGAGGGACGCCTGGCACATCATCGCGAAGGTGCCGGGCCTGCTGACCGCCGGGCCGAGGCCGAGGAACTCGTCGCCGGTGGCGCGGTACAGCTCCCGGAAGAGGCGGGCGAACTGGACCTCGGTGATGCGGGCCCGGTCGTCGCCGAGCAGGAGCGGGGGGATCTGGGCGGTGCGGAGCAGCGGGACGGTGTCGATGCTGTGGCGCTCGGCGCCGTGCAGCATGGCACGGACGTGGTGGACGGTGATGGTCCGGCTGGGCATGGGGGTTACTTCCCCGTACCCGGCCTCCTCGAACTCCGACTCTTGTCCGTGGGGCGACGGCGGCCGGGGCGGGGCGGCACAGGGCCCCGCCCCCTCCCGACGGTCAGACGCCGGCCAGGCCCGCGAGCACCCCGAAGCCGACGGGCAGCAGGAAGGCGATGCGCCCGTACTCGGGCCGCCGCTTGTCCGCTCGCCGCAGGTAGGTCGCGAAGCCCGCGGTGACGATGCCGAACGTCACGGCGTACAGCAGGGTGTCGGTGGCCGACACTCCGCTCCAGCCGTCGGACAGCAGCGCGGTGAGCGTCATCGCGCCCCCGAACAGAGAGGCACCGGCCAGCGCGTCGTCGCCGGTGAACACCAGCGGTGCCGTGCTGCCGTGCCGCTCTTTGCGCCAGACCTGGAAGACCAGGACGGCGATCAGGACGATCTGCACGGCGACGGCCACCATGAAGGAAGCCTTGAAAGTGGTCTCCATGGGTCAGACGACGCTTCTCGATGTGGACATGTGTGTTCCCCCTCTTTTTGGTTCATCGCGACGCGATGGCCGACGCCGGTCGACACCGCCCTGGTCAGGGGCGGTCTGGCGTCGGGCTTGGGAGGGATACTGGTGCGGTGGCCCCCGGGACAACAATACTTTTGAGGATCTTCAGAGGGTCTCCAGAGGGCCTTGGAGAGGATCTTCAGATGGATTTGGGAGGGTCTTCGGGCGTTCGGGCTGAGCTCCGCGGCCAACTCCGCTGACGCTTCCCGTCATCCCCCGACGGCCCGCACTGTCCCTAGCGTCGTACGCATGCAGCCGACGGAGCGCCCCGAGACCCTGGCCGTCCTCACCGAGTGGGCGGCCGACCGACACGGCAAGCTGCCGGCCCTCCGGTTCAAGTCCGAAGGCGGGGCGTGGCAGGAGGTCTCGTACGACGAACTGCGCGCCCGAGTGCGTGAGTTCGGTGCGCGGCTACTGGCCGCCGGGGTGCGACCGGACGACCGCGTGGCGATCCTCGCCGAGACCCGCCCCGAGTGGACGTACGCCCACTTCGCCGTCTTCGCGGCGGGCGCGGTGGTCGTCCCCGTCTACCCGACGGCGGGTGACGACGAGGTCGAGTGGGTCGTCAAGGACTCCGACGCCTCGGTCGTGATCTGTGAGAACGCCGCGCAGGCCACGAAGATCGAGCGCCTGCGGCCAGGGCTGCCGGGCGTTCGGCATGTGCTGCTGATGAGGGAGGGGGAGAAGGGGACCGACAGGAACCGCGAACCCGACGCACCCGACGCACCCGGCGCGTCCGATGCGTCCGACGCCCTGCTGGAACGCGCGCGGGGCCGAGTCCCCGGCGACCTCGCCACCATCATCTACACCTCCGGCACCACCGGCCTGCCCAAGGGCTGCCTGCTCACCCACGGCAACCTCGGCGCCGTACTGTCCGCCACCCTCCCCCTGATCGAGGCGGGCCCCGGCGACTCGACGTATCTCTACCTCCCCCTCGCCCATCTCCTGGCCCAGCTCATCGAGTTCACGACCCTCATCGAGGGCGGCGAGCTCTGCTTCTTCGGCGGGAAGATCGAGAACGTCGTCGCCGAACTGGCGGAGGCGAAGCCCACGCATCTGCCGTCCGTACCGCGCCTGTTCGAGAAGGTGTACTCGGTGGTGCTGTCCCTCGCGGAGTCCCAGGACGGGGGCCGCGAGCGGTTCGAGGAGGCGATACGGATCGGGGTCCTCGCGGCGGACGGCGCCCTGCCGCCCGACCTCCGGGACGCGTATGAGGAAGCGGACAAGGCCCTCTACGGACTGGTCCGGCAGGCGCTCGGGGGCCGCGTGAGGTGGGCGCTGACCGGCGGCGCGCCCATCGCACCGCACGTCATCGACTTCCTGCGGGCCTGCGGAATCGCGGTCTACGAGGGGTACGGGATGACGGAGTCGGCCGGCGTGATCAGCCTGAACCACCCCGGCGCGGTCCGGTACGGCACGGTCGGCCGTCCCGTCGAGGGCTGCGAGGTCCGTATCGCCGACGACGGAGAGGTGCTGGCCCGGGGCGAGATGGTCTTCCCCGGCTACCACGGGAACCCCGCGGCCACGCGCGACACCGTCGACGACGAAGGCTGGCTGCACACCGGCGACCTGGGTGCCCTGGACGCCGACGGCTATCTCAGCATCACCGGCCGCAAGAAGGACCTGATCATCACGTCGGGCGGCAAGAACCTCACCCCGTCCCTCAGTGAACTGGCCCTGCAGCAATCGCGTTTCGTGTCACGCGCGGTGATGGTCGGCGACAAGCGCCCCTACCCGGTGGCCCTGATCACCCTGGACGGGGAGGAGATCGGCGGCTGGGTGAGCCGGGAGGGTGTGGAGCTGACCGGGCCGCCCTCCCGGGACCCCCGCGTCCGCGCCCTCGTCCAGGAGGTGGTGGACGCGGCGAACGCGACGGTCTCCCGCCCGGCCCGCATCCGCGATTTCGCCCTGCTTGACGAGGACTTCACGGTGGAGGCGGGCCTGCTCACCCCAAGCCTGAAGGTACGCAGGCACGCGGTGACGGAGCGGTACGCGGGGGTGGTCGAGGATCTCTACGGGAAGGGCGGAAAGGGCGAGGGGAGGCGGGAGCGGCCGGCCGATACCCATCCGGAGCCGGAGCCGATGGCTACGAAACCCCCGCCAGCCGCAGCAGCGCCGTAGTCGCCGCCGCGCCGATCACGACCACAGCGAAGGGAGCCTTCCGCCAGGCGAGCACCCCGCCCGCGAGGACGCCGATGGGCCGCGCCCACCCGGCGAAACCGTGTCCTTCGGTGAGTGCTCCGGTGGCGAGCAGCGCGACGAGCAGAACCGTCGCGCCGACGGCCAGCAACTCCTGCACCCGGGCGGGCAGTTCGACCCGCCCGTGCAGCAGGGGGCCCGCGAGGCGGAAGGCGTACGTTCCGGCGGCGAGGACGAGGACGCAGGCGAGGTAGGCGTTCATGAGGCGCTCCTCTCGGAGAGGCGGGAAGGACGTGCGGGACGCCCCGGTCCGCGCCGCGCCGCGAGGAGTCCAAGCAGGGCGAGGAGCACCGGCACCCCGGCGGGCAGCCAGGGAGCGGCGGCCACGGCGATCACCGCACCGGTGGCCGCGGCCCGCCGCGTCATGCTGTCGCCGCGCAGCGCGGGCAGCACCAGGGCGAGCAGCACCGCGGGGAACGCGGCGTCGAGTCCAAAGCGGTTGGTGTCACCCAGCGCGGACCCGGCGAGCGCGCCCCCGAGGACGCTGACGTTCCATACGGCGAACAGGCCGAGCCCGGATATCCAGAACGCCGCCTTGCGTCGCTTCTGGTCGGGCTGGGCCAGGACGAAGGCCGCGGTCTCGTCGGTGATCAGGTGCGCGCCGAGGAGGCGCGCGGCCCAGGACCGGCCCAGGCTGTCGGCGACGGCCAGACTGAAGGCCGCCGTGCGGGAGTTGAGCAGCAGGCCGGTCGCGGCGGCGGCCACCGGGCCGCCGCCCGCCGCGAGGATTCCGACGGCGCTGAACTGGGCGGAGCCCGCGTACACGAGCAGTGACATCAGGACGGGCACCCAGACCGGGAGGCCGCCCGCGACGGCGATCGCGCCGAAGGAGACGCCGACGACGGCGTCGGCCAGCCAGACGAGGGCGATGTCGCGCAGGACGCCGCGGGGGAGGTGGGAGAGGCGTACGAAACCGTCGTTCGTTCGGTGGGGTGGGCCGTCTGTTCGGTGTGGCGAACGCATACGTCGTAGGATGGGTGGAGCGGGTGCTGTTCGTCAAGGCGAACGTTTGGTCCGCTACAGCGAACGTCGAGGTGAGGGAGCGCTAAGGGCATGACTGACGCCGAGCGAGGCGGCGCCGACGGCGCCGACCGCACCGTCCGGTCCCGGCTGCCCCGCGAGTGGGTCGCGGCCGCGTTGCGCCGGGAGCGGGCCAGGGCGGGGCTCTCCCTCTCCGAGCTGGCCAAGCGGGCGGGCGTCGCGAAGTCGACGCTGTCCCAGCTGGAGGCGGCCACGGGCAACCCCGGCATCGAGACGCTGTGGGCCTTGGCGGTGGCGCTGGGCGTGCCCTTCAGCGTGCTGGTGGAGTCGCCCGCGCCGGAGGTGACGGTGATCCGGGCCGGGCAGGGGCCCACGATGCACGCCGAACGCGCCTCGTACGCGGGGACGCTGCTGTCGGCGGGGCCCGCAGGTGTGCGGCGCGACATCTACCACGGGGCGATGGAGCCGGGTTCCGCGCGGGAGTCCGACCCGCACATCCCCGGCTCGGTGGAGCACTTGGTGGTCAGCACGGGCCGCCTCCTGGCAGGCCCGAGCGGCGAAACGGTGGAATTGTCCGCCGGCGACTACATGTCGTACCGGGGAGACGTCCCCCACGTATACGAGGCACTGGAACCGGGAACGGCGTTCGTGCTGATCATGCAACACATCTAAGCCGCCAGGCACGGCAGTGACGAGACGTGAGACCCCCTGAAGGGGCGCGGGGAACGGCGCGCTCAGCCACGACGCCGCGACAGTTGAAGGACGGGCGGGTCTGCGCCCTGAAGGGGCGCGGGGAACGGCGCGACCGGCCACGACGGAGCGGCAGTTGAAGGACGGGTCTGCGCCCGTAGGGGGCGCGGGGAACTGCGCGACCAGCCCCCACCCACCCGCAGAGAAGAATCCCCCAAGCCCCCCAACTCCCAGAGCCCCCAACCCCCAAGGCCCCCCAAGCCCCAAAGACCCCCAAGGCCCAGGGGCCAGAAAAGGCAGGGGCCCCGCCCCCCGCTCACGCGGAAAGGCAGGGCCCCTTAGGTACTGCTATCCATGTCCGGATCAAGTCACCGGAACTGTCACACGCCCCACTCGCATGGGGCGCCCCACTACATGGGGGTGACGTTCTCCGCCTGCGGACCCTTCGGGCCCTGCGTGACGTCGAAGCTCACGGCCTGGTTCTCCTCAAGGGAGCGGAAGCCGTTTGCGTTGATCGCGGAGTAGTGGACGAAGACGTCGGGGCCTCCGCCTTCCTGGGCGATGAATCCAAAGCCCTTTTCGGCGTTGAACCACTTCACGGTTCCGGTAGCCATAAGCCCTCCTTGGGCCAAAGGGTTGCCCTGCTCCAGAACCTGCGATTGTTGAAACAACTGCATAAGTCTGAAAACGACGAGAGCCTGCGGGTTACATGCTCCGCAGGCTCTGTACTGCAAGGGAAACCAAACTGCAACTTGCGGCGAGCTTAGCACGCAGGCAGCCGAATGCAATAGGGGGCAAGATCACGTCACCCGGATGTTTGACGGACCCCCCAGAGGGGTTGACGGGCCAGGTCGAAAGCTCTTGACAAGAGCGGGATCGGGGCCCCGCTTTCTGCACCGTACCGCAAGGGGGCTAGCCTCCCCGATGTGGACAATTCTCCCGTTGACGCCATCGCCGGGGAGGGCTCAGATCAGCTCCCCGGTCACCGCCGCACCCCCCGGCCGCGTGTCGGTCACATTCAGTTCCTGAACTGCATGCCTCTGTACTGGGGGCTCGCGCGGACCGGCACGCTGCTCGACTTCGAGCTCACGAAGGACACCCCCGAGAAGCTCAGCGAGCAGTTGGTGCGGGGCGATCTCGATATCGCGCCCGTGACTCTCGTCGAGTTCCTCAAGAACGCCGACGACCTCGTCGCTTTCCCCGATCTCGCGGTCGGCTGCGACGGCCCGGTGATGTCCTGCGTGATCGTCTCGCAGGTACCGCTCGACCAGCTGGACGGCGCGAGGGTCGCGCTCGGCTCGACCTCGCGCACCTCCGTGCGCCTGGCACAGCTGCTGCTCGCCGAGCGCCACGGCGTGCGCCCCGACTACTACACGTGCCCGCCGGACCTCGGCGTGATGATGCAGGAGGCGGACGCCGCCGTACTCATCGGGGACGCCGCGCTGCGGGCCAACCTGATCGACGGGCCGCGGCTCGGTCTCGACGTATACGACCTGGGCCAGATGTGGAAGGACTGGACGGGGCTGCCGTTCGTCTTCGCGGTCTGGGCGGCGCGCAAGGACTACGCGGCGCGCGAGCCGGCCGTGGTGAGCGCGGTGCACAAGGCGTTCCTCGCCTCCCGCGACCTCTCGCTGGACGAGGTCGGCAAGGTCTCCGAGCAGGCCGCGCGCTGGGAGGCCTTCGACGCGGGGGTCCTGGAGAAGTACTTCACGACGCTCGACTTCCGGTTCGGCAGCGCGCAGTTGGAGGGCGTCGCGGAGTTCGCGCGCCGCGTGGGCGACACGACCGGGTTCCCCGCGGACGTGCGGGTGGAGCTGCTGGGGGCGCGGCCGTAGTAGGCGATACGCGGTGAGGTACGTCGGGACCACGCGTCGTGCCCGCGCACTACCCTGAGCTGCAGACAGTGCGCGCGGCTCGGTGGCCGCGGCCGTGCGGCGCGTCCGGGGGAGGCCTTCGTCATGCACCCGCTCGATCCCGGCGAACCGACCGCCATCGGGCCCTACCGACTGCTCGGCCGCCTCGGCTCGGGCGGCATGGGCCGGGTCTACCTGGGTCGCAGCGCGGGCGGCCGTACGGTCGCGGTGAAGGTCGTCCATCCGCACTTCGCGCTCGACGAGGAGTTCCGCGCCCGCTTCCGGCGCGAGGTGGAGGCGGCGCGGCGGGTGGGCGGCGACTGGACCGCGCCGGTCCTGGACGCCGATCCGGAGGGGCCGGTCCCGTGGGTCGCCACGGGGTACGCGGCGGGTCCCTCGCTCACGGAGGCCGTACGCGACCGGTCCCCGCTTCCCGCCCATTCCGTACGCGTACTGGTGGCGGGCCTGGCCGAGGCGCTCGCCCACGTGCACGGTCTGGGCCTTGTCCACCGTGACGTGAAGCCGTCGAACGTCATGCTCACGATGGACGGGCCCCGGCTCATCGACTTCGGCATCGCACGGGCGACGGACGGCACGGCCTCGCTCACGTCGACGGGAGTCTCCGTCGGTTCGCCCGGCTACATGGCGCCGGAGCAGATCCTCGGCAAGGGGGTGGCCGGGGCGGCGGACGTCTTCTCGCTGGGGGCGGTCCTGGTGTTCGCGGCGACGGGGGCGTCACCGTTCCCGGGTGACTCGTCCGCCTCGCTGCTCTACAAGGTCGTACACGAGGAACCGGAACTCGGGCCCCTGGAAGGGGAGCTGCGGGACATCGCCCGGCTGTGCCTGGTCAAGGATCCGGCAGCACGCCCCGCGCCCGAGGAGATCGCACGGCGACTCGCGCCCTCGGGTGTGGCCGGTCTGGTGGCGGCCGGCTGGCTGCCGGGCCCGCTGGTCGAGCGGGTCAGCAGGAGCGCGGTGCGGCTCCTCGACCTGGAGACGGAGGGGGCCGGGGTCGCGGAACAGCAGTCGGGCCCGGTGCCGTTCGGCCCGCCGAGCGCACACGCTCCCGCGCACGAGGCGCACGAGGCGCACGAGGCGCACGAGGCGCACAAGGCGCACAAGGCGCACAAGGCGCACGAGGCACATGAGGCGCATGAGGCGCAGGGGAGCAACAACACGTTCGGCCCCCCGGACCCGTCATACGCCCAGTTCCCCGCCCCCTCCACCCCTGCTCCCGCCACACCCACCCCTGCTCCCTCCACACCTACTCCCGCCCCTCCCGCATACGTCCCCACACAGACGTCAGCGCCCTCGGGGACGCCCGGCAGGATGACCGTCTCGGTCGCCGCGACGTCCACGCCGAGCGGCGCCGACGGGCGCGGCCGCAAGGTCAGTTGCACGCTGGTCCTCGGCGTGGCGGGCGCGCTCGCCGCGGTGACCGTCGGGTCGGTCTTCGTCTTCGGCCTGCTTCCGGGCAACGACAACGACAGGCCGAGCGACGCGGGACAGCGGCCCCCGGCCGCGACCGCGAGCGAGCAGCCCGGCGACGGCGCGGACCAGGGCCCCGACGAGGTCCCCGCCTCCTACCGCGGCACCTGGGAAGGCCCGGCGACCGCGGCGAACGGCGCCGTCCCGATGGGCACGTTCAGCCTGAAGGTCGAGCGCGGCAAGGTCGGCGAGCGCTTCGCCGTCATGACGCAGACCGACCAGTTGGGCGGTGTCTGCGCGGTGGACCTGACCCTGAAGTCGGTGTCGGACAAGGAGATCGTGGCCGAGGGGAAGGGCCAGGCGAAGGGCGCCGCCCAGTGCACGAAGAACACGCACACGGTGCGCCTGCGCCCGAAGGGCGACACCCTCCGCTACCTCTCCGAGAACGAGGAGTCCGGCAACCCGGAGGCCACCCTCACCCGCGTGCCCTGACGAGCCTCACCCGCGCGACCTGACGAGCCTCACTCCCGTGACCTGACGAGCGGCTGCCCACGCGGGCCGCCGCCCGTCGGCCCGGAGCCCGGCCTCCGTCACATCGGCGTGGTGACGGTGATCGGCTCCCCGCTGCCCGTGTGCAGGAGGCCCTTGCCCGGCGCGATGGGGCCGCCGACCATGCTCCGGGTGGTCCGGATGCCGATCAGTTCGCCGCTGGAGGAGTCCTGCGGGGAGAGCAGGATGCCCCGGCGGCCCTTCTTCGCCTCCACCTGCCAGCCGGAGAAGCCGCCGCACACCTCCTCCTCGTCGCCGCCGATGACGAGACCGAGGCCCCGCTCGGAGCCGCGCTGGACCAGGCGCTTGAACTCGCGTTCGGCGTCGCAGTCCTCCAGGACCTCGCCGTCGTCGATGATCCAGATGATCGGGTCCTCGGGGGACGCGGACTCCACGACCTCCTTGAAGTCGTCGCTCTCGATGTCGTCGTCGACGAAGACCTTCAGAACACCCTCCTGGCCATCCAGTTCCCGCAGCGGCGAAGGACGCGGGGCCGCGATGACCAGGCGTACGCCCTGTGTCATGTACGACCGCGCGATGTTCATCAGCGTCGTGCTGCGGCCCGACTTGGCCGGGCCCGCGACGACGAAGGTCGGCACGCCCTGCGCGAGGTCGGGGCCGAACCCCATGATGTCGTCGCCGCCGATGCCCGCGAGCGCCCACAGCTTGGAGCGCGAGGCGTCCGGGTCCCGCATCTCCCACGCGTCGGCGAAACCGATGCGGCTCGGCAGGCTGTCCACGCGGAACGGCTTGCGGGCGCGCGGCACGTCCGCGTCCCGAGCGGCCGCCGCCTCGCCGATCTCGGAGAGCGCCGCGGCCTGGCCCTGGCCCGTGGAGTCCTCGGCGAGGAGGGCGAACTGCGTCTCCGTGCCGTGCTCGTTCTTGAAGCCGCGGCCCGGCGGGATCTCCTCCGGCACCTTGCGCGCGTTCATGCCGAGCATCGTGAAGTCGGAGCGGTCGGCGAGCCGCAGGCCGTACTTGTCCTCGGTGAGCGAGGCCATGCGGCCGATGAGGACCTGGCGGTCACCGGTGATGACCAGGTGGATGCCGACGCTCGCGCCCTCGCGCATCATCGCCTGCAGTTCGTCGGTCAGCTCACCGTGGTCGTACTCGCCGAGGGTCGGCAGCCAGCCCTCCCAGCGGTCGAGGAGCACGACGATGTGCGCGAGCCGCTCCTCCTCGGGCACCGCGGCCCGCTGCTCGCCGATGTCGGCGAAGCCCTTGTCGGCGAGGAGGTCCTGGCGGCGGGTGACCTCACCCTTGAGGCGGGTGATGAGCCGCACCGCGCGCTCGGTCTGGTTACGGCTGACGACGGCGCCGCAGTGCGGGAGCCGGGTCAGCGCGTTGAGCGCGCCGTTGCCGCAGTCGATGCCGTAGAGGTGGACGTCGGCGGACGAGTGCGTACGGGCGATGGAGCCCGCGATCGTACGCAGGATCTGCGAGCGGCCACTGCGCGGGGCGCCGCCGATGAGCAGATGCCCGAACGTGTCGAAGTTGACCGCGACCGGGCGGCGTGCCTGGTCGGAGGGGATGTCCTCGAGGCCGAACGGCGCGGGTGCGAGCGCGCCCGGCTTGTCGCTCGCGAGGGGCCGCGGGATCTCGTCGAGCTGGAGCGTCTCGGAGAGCGCCGGCAGCCACGGGCTGTGCTGGGCGGGGATGCCCATCGTCGCGTTGGCGTCGCGCACGGCGTCCACGAGGACCTTGAGGTCGGTGATCTCCTCCTCCTCACGCGCCTGCGCCTTGGGCTTCACGAGCGCGGCACGGCCGAGGTCCTCCCAGCCGAGCGGGCCCGCCCACGGCGCGAGCAGCGCGGGGTCGGTGGCGCCGGGCCTCCGGCCACCGACGCGGCCCGACTGGAAGGGGACGAGCGAGGCGTGACCGAGGCGGACGTAGGCGCGGCCGGGCGTGCTCTTGGCGATGTGTCCTGCCGCCGGGTCGTCGATGACGTCGGCGGACTCGGCGCCGTCCGTCACGCGCAGGGCGATGCGGAGGTTGGTGTTGGCGCGGATCTCGGGCGACACGACACCGGAGGGCCGCTGCGTGGCGAGCAGCAGGTGGATGCCGAGGGAACGGCCACGCTGGGCGATGTTGACCAGACCCGTCACGAAGTCGGGCAGGTCACGGACCATGGAGGCGAACTCGTCGATGACGATGAGGAGCCGGGGCACGGGCGGGTGCGAGGGGTCGCGGCGCACCAGGTCCTGGTAGTCCTCGATGTCCTTGGCGTCGGCGGCGGCCAGGATGTGCTCGCGCCGCTTCAGCTCGGCGCCGAGCGACTCCAGGGCACGCTCCACGAGGTGCGCGTCGAGGTCGGTGACCATGCCCACCGTGTGCGGCAGCTTCACGCAGTCCTTGAACGCGGAGCCACCCTTGTAGTCCACGAGGACGAAGGTCATGTTCTCGGGGGTGTTGGCCACCGCGAGCGCCGCCACGATGGTCTGAAGGAGCTCCGACTTACCGGAACCGGTCGTACCGGCGATCAGGCCGTGCGGCCCGTCACGGCGCATGTCGATGCCGAAGGGCCCGTCGTACGACTCACCGATGACGGCCATCGTCGACTGGCCGCTCACCTGCCAGCGCGCGGTGATCTGGTCGGCCGTCGGCGGTTCGAGCTGGAGCACGTCGAGCAGCCGGCTCGACCCGGGCAGCGCCGAGTCCTCGGTCTCGCCGCTGATGTCGCGCAGCGGCGAGAGCGCCCGGGCGAGACGTCCGCACCAGGCGGGGGACACGAAGTCGGGGCGTACGGAACGGATGCGGGCGGCGTCGGTCCGCTCGACGCGCAGCCGCAGTTCGAGGGGCTTGTCGGAGCCCTGCTCGCTGTCGTCGGCGCTCTGGTGCCAGGCCTGGAAGGAGGGGAAGCCGCCGGGTGCTGCCGGGACGGGCTCCGGGGCCGACGCGTTGGGGCGGGCCGGCAGGCTCATCTCCTCCGGCCGCGGCTCGGCGACCACGACGGCCTGGCACTCGCCGGGCAGGAACCGCTCCTCGTCGTCGAGGCAGAGCGCGTACATCGACACGGCGGGGCCCTCGCGCAGCAGCTTCACCACACCGGGCATGGACCGCAGCCGCCGGGACCCGTCCCACACCACGACGATGTCGGGGTCTCCGAAGGAGGCCGCGCCGCCGCGGTTGTTCTCCTTGGCGGCCTTCTGGCGGGCGGCGAGTATCTGGGTCAGCTCGCCGATGCGGGAGCCGACGGTCTCGGCGTCCGTCCCGATCAGTACGTTGGCGTCCTGCGCCCCGGAGGGCCGCGAGTGCGGCAGCCAGCGCGTCCAGTCCCAGGTCTCGCGTGCGGAGTTCTCGGTCAGGACGTAGAACTGGACGTCCAGCGGGCTGTGCAGGACCGCGGCCTGCGCGACCGCCCAACGGCCGAGCGCCTGCGCGGAGTCACCGGGTCCTGCCATGCCGATCACGCCGAGGTCGCGCAGCGAGAGCGCGACGGGCGCGTCCTCGATCTTCCACGTGACCTCGCGCTTGTGGTCGTCCTGCTCGGGGTCGTCGAGGACGACCTCGGAGTCGATGCGCCCGGTGCCGACGCGGATCAGCAGATGGTCCCCGTCGGTACGCCGCCGCTCCCACAGCCGTGTGCGGGGGCCGGTGCTGAGGGAGAGGATGCCCGCCGGGCTGAGGATGGCCTGCCGCTTGTCGAGCCGCTCGGCGACGAGGGCTTCCTGGGCGTCCTTCTCGATCCGCTCCTTGTGTTCGTTGTACTCCTTGACCTGCTTGGCATGGGACTTGCGCCCGTGCTTCTTGTCCATGAAGTAGTTGCCGAACAGGATCAGCGGGCTGAGCAGCGCCATGATCAGGTAGTACCAGCGCCCGAAGATCATCACGGATACGACGGCACCGACGAGCGGCGTGAGCGCCATCAGCCAGGGCAGCGGGCGCGCCTCGAAATCACGTACCGGACTCGGCAGCCTGAATTTCGTCTGACGCTCGGGGGGACGGAGTCGGGGCGGCCGGTTGTAATCAAGTCCCGCGCCGTCCTCCGACCACTTCAGAGCGGCATTGGGCGGCGTATAGCGGTCGAGTTCGAAAAGGGTGTTGCCGACCGCGATCTGTGCGCCGAGCGGCCATTCCCCTTTCTTCCACGTATTCCCGCCCGAAGTATTCTCGTCGCTGCTGTCGGCGGTGTCGCGCTTCTTCTTCTTTCCCGGCTTGTTGCCCTTTTCGTTCTTCTCGGCCTCTTCTTCGAGTTCGTCGTACCTCTTGCCGTCGAGGGTCACGCCGTCTTTGTCACCATGTACGGCGACTTGGCAGGTGCCATCGGTTGCAACTGACAACGTCAGCGCGCGCGAGGGCAGTTCCGGGTCATCGACGCGGATGTACGAGGCGGGGCCGCTGCCGATGTCGTAGCGCCCGATCCCGAGCCGGTGCACCGCGCCGGCCGAAGGGCCGCCGGCGATGCGCAGTTCGACCAGGCCGGTGGGTTCGCCGGGCAGGCAGCCCGCCGGATCGTGCAGGCTGACGACGGCGCCCTCGCGCAGCGGAGACGTCCCGATGGTCGCGGCGGCGTCGATGGGATAGCCGTCCACGAAGACGATCGGCGCGCCGCCCTGGCCGGTGCCGGGCTGGAGTTGATGCCCGCCGATGGGGATGATCTGGGCGTCGCCGCCGCCGTACCCCACCTGTGCGGCCAGCTCCTTGGCGATGTCCCCCACGGAGGACTCAGGATCGGCGTCGAGCACGACGTCGGCGTTCGCGCCGCCGAGCGGATCGACGACGGTCAGAGTCAGGCGCACGATCGTCCTCCCCTTGAGCCCCTTTTGACCGCTTCCGGAACGCGGTCACAGCGGCTGGTCCACAGTGCCTGTGAGGCTGTCCACAGTGCCTGTGACGATAGCCGCTCCACCCTTCCCGCAGGCAACGGGCTGTGCACCAGCTCATAGCAGACCTGTGACTCAACCGGGGTGTGCTCACTTCTGCCCCACCCGTAAGCTGCTGCCCCAAGAGCGGAAGATCGCATGAACGGCCGGACGGCCTTCGCGCGGCCCGCACGGAGGAGCCAAGGGGGATGGCCCTGCGGCGAGTTGGATTGGATGTGAAGCCACATGGCCAAAGACGCCGATATCACCTATGAGGAGATGCGGACCGCGGCGGGCAAGCTGAACGACGCCAAGGACAAGATCGACGAGAAGCTCGACGCTCTTGAGCGTTTCGTCGAGAACCTGGTGAAGAACGGCTACACGACTCGCAAGGGTTCGCAGGCCTTCGAGGACTCCTTCAAGGAGTTCAAGAAGGGCGCCAAGGACACCATCGAGGGCCTCACGGGCATGGGCAAGTTCCTGACCAGCGCCGCGAAGGCGTACGAGGACCTGGACGACGACCTCGCCAAGGGCGTCAAGGGCAAGTGATCCTGCCCTGGGGCGGGTGATCCGGCCCCAGGACGAGAGATCCGGCCCTCGGGCAGGTGAGCAACCCGGTGCGATGGGCCGCCGCATTCCGTGGCGGCCCATCGCACCGGTCGTATGTCGGTAGTGCGATGCATGGGGGCGCTGTGGGTGGCGGTGGCGACCGGGCCAAGCTGGACCTTGATGTGATCAAGGGTATGGGCACCGGGCTCAACAATGTGAAGAAGGCCTTCGACGGCCTGGAGGATCTCGGCGGTCAGTACGAGGACGACTTCGGGAACGGCGATCTCGCCGACAAATTCGGTGATTTCGCCGACAACTGGAAGTTGAGCCGCAAAAGGCTGACGGACGAGGTCGACGCGCTCGCACAGATCGCCAAGGCCGCCGCCGAAGCGTACGAGGACATCGACCATCAGCTGGCCGAGGCGATCCGCGGTGCGGACGACCCCAAGTCGAAGAAGAAGGGCTGACCCATGGCCGGACGCCCACGCGATTGGCACCCGGTCGCGGACAACGACCCCATCCCCGGTGACGCCGACCGGGTAGCGAACCTGGGGAAGAAGCTCCGCAAGACCGCCGACGAGCTCGAGAAGCAGATCAGGAACATCAAGGCGGTCTCCGAGGTGGAGGCCTGGGACAGCAAGGCGGGCAAGGAGTTCCGCGAGAAGGCCCAGGGCAACGTAAAGAAGCTGGAAGCCGCCTTCAAGCGCTACGACACGGCGGCGGACGCCTTCGGCAGCGAGGTCACGGAGGTCGGCGGCAGGTTCGACGACAAGCTGCACGCCAAGCCGAAGAACTACGCGTCGGACCTGAACCGGGCCCAGGAGATGGCGGACCTGGCGCTCAAGGAGGCGCAGGACGCGGACGAGCGCAAGAGCGCGAGTCAGAAGAGCCTCGACGGCCTTTCCGACAAGGACAAGGACAAGGACAAGGACAAGGCCGACGGGAAGGACGACAAGAAGAAGCTGGAGGAGGCGCGGGACGCCGCGGGCGACGAGATCGAGGCCGCCAGGAAGAAGATCGACCAGGCCAGGAAGGTCCGTGACGACGCGGCGAAGCGGGCGCGTGACGCGATCGAGGACGTCATCGCCGACGACTCCCTGAAGGACGGCTTCTGGGAGACCCTCGTCGACGACATCAAGTCGGTGACGGAGCTGATCTCCACCGTCTGCGGAATCCTTTCTCTCGTGGTCGGCTGGATCCCCGTCATCGGGCAGGCGTTGGCCGGCGTGCTGGGCGCGATAGCCATGATCGCCACACTGATCACCACGATCTGCACCATCATCCAGGTCTTCCAGGGCAACGCCGACTGGATGGACGTGGGTCTTGCGGCGGTCGGCTTCCTGCTGATGGGCGTGGGCAAGGCCTTCTCGAAGGTGGCGGGGAAGTTCGCCAAGACGGCGCTCAGCAAGATGGGCCGGGCCGGAGCGGCGCGGACCACGAAGCAGGTCACCAGGGCGAACAAGAACCTGCGCAAGCTCTCCGGCAAGAAATTCAAGCTGCAGAAGGGCGAGGGCTGGAAATCCCTCAAGGAGCCCTTCACCGAGCCGTTCTCGAAGGCCGCCTGGAGCAAGAATCTCAAGACCCTCAAGCCGGGCGGAGGGAACTTCGCGGCCGCCAGGAACGAACTGGCGGAGCGGGGCGGCGGAAGTGCCTTCAAGGGCATCGGGAAGTCGTTCTCCATGGCCGACCCCGGTGTCGCGTCCGACCTGAAGGCCATCAAGTCGGGAGCGGCAGGACTCGGCAACTTCGACGTCAATGCCGTCAGCCAGATCTCGAAGACGGCGACGCGTCTGGGGGTCACCGGAGCGGGCATCACGCTGGCCGGACTCGGCCTTGACGGTAATCTCAACCCGCTCGTGGCCTGAGCCCACACCCGAGAACTCGTGGCCTGAGTCCCCACCGAAGAAGGAACGCAGTGAACACACCTGACGACGACATCCCGGCGCTGTCCGAGGATTTCGCGGTCCGCATCGACCTCCAGCCCGGCTGGGTCGACCTGACGCTGCGCGAGGTCTCGAAGGCGGAGGCGAAGGCGCTCGCCACGAAGACCGTCAACGAGCTCAACCCGCTCTCCCTGGAGATCGAGAAGAGCGCGGTCTTCGACGACATGGCGGAGCGGGCGCTCAACCTCAACGACGACGCTCCGGCGCTGGCGGCTGCGTACTACTCCGAGAGCGGCGAGGGCCTGATCAGCCTCGTGGTCGACTCGTACGGGGACGAGGGAGTGCCGCGTCCCACGGCGGACGAGGTGCTGCCCCTGCTCCTGGAGTGGGAGAACGGCGAGGTCGTGGGGGAGCCGGAGGTGACCCGCCTGGAGCTGGCGGCGGGCCCCGCGCTGCGGGTCCAGGCGACTCTGAAGATCAAGCGGATGCTCGGCCTGGGCCGCCGCATCACCGAGTTCGTGAAGTACGCGGTGTTTCCGCCCGGCATGCAGAGCCTCGTCGTGGTGACGGCGACGTGGGAGAACATCCAGGTGACGGAGGAGAACACGCAGCGGGTGGACGAGATCGTCCCGACGCTGAGGCTGGACCTGGTGGACGAGAACGGAAACGAGATCGGTAACGGGACCGGAAACGGCACCGGAAGCGAGACCGGAAACGGCACCGGAAACGAGACCGGCCCGAAGCCGGAATCCGGACACCCCTGAGTGAATTCGAGAGCCAGAACCCGATGAAGAACGCCAGCGAATTCACTTCGCCGCCCTCCGACTACAACGTCATCGTCCCCGACGGCTGGTTCCAGCTGCCGCTCGCGCCCGAGCAGCGCGACCAGGGCATCATGGCGCTCGCGGACCAGCAGTTCCGGGGCGTGGACAACGCCCCGCACATCAAGAAGCAGTTCATGCGGGAGATGCAGCGCAAAGCCAAGGGTGCCTACGGCATCGGCGGCACCGAGCTCTACATCTCCACCCTGGCGGTCGGTCAGCTCCCGCTGGCCTCCTCGCTCCTGATCAGCATCCCGGGCCCCGACGAGTGGCCGACGATCTCGGGCCCCGAGGAGCTGGCGGAGCACCTGGCGAGCAAGGACGGTTCCGACGAGCCGCAGGACGAGACGGCCGAGCTGGGTGTGGTGACCCTGGCGGCGGCGGGCCGCGCCGTGCGCCAGCGCCGCAGGGAACTGTCGGACGCGTCCGCCCAGTTGGGCAGCACCTTGCCGAACACGCTCGTCACGTACTACGTGCCGATCCCCGCCACCAAGAGCTGGCTGCTCCTGAACTTCTCCACCCCCGTTGACCCGCTCGCGGACCAGATGGTGGAGCTGTTCGACGTGGTGGCCGGCACGCTGCACTGGGACTGACGATGACGCCCACCGACGGCACCCGCCGCTCCCGGACCCGCGACGGCTTTGGCATCGCGGCCTTCGTCGTCGTGCTCGCCGCCCTGGTCGCCGGCTTCCTCTGGGCGAAGGGTGCCTGGCGCACGGTGATCCGCGAGGCACCGGATCTGATCGCGGAGTGGCCCGGCGGCGCGTGGGTCTTCGGAATCATGGCCGGGGTCCTGGCGGTGGCCGGGGCCTGCGGCGGCCTGTGGGCAGCCGACGCACTGCAGGGCGACGAGACCCCGAGGCGTATCGCGCGTCGAGTCGCCGCGAGCGTGTGCTGGGCACTGCCGGTGATCGTGACGGCGTACATCATCTCAGCACTGCCGGGCCGCAACTGCAGCTCCTCCAGCACCACTTGCCGCGAGATCGACGGCGCTTTCCCGGCTCTCCTCGCCTACGCCGTCACTGCCGCGGCCCTGGCCTGGGCAACCCACCGATTCCGCTCGACCCGCGAGGAACAACGCCGAGCCGCACACCAGACACGACTGCGAAAGCTGCGAAAGAAGGGCAGAGGAAAGAGCCGGAAGGCACGCTAACCTCCGCCCCCTGTTTCGGCCCGACCCGCACCTGACCCGCCCTCGTACTGACCCGAGGGCGGGTGTCGGGTCTACCGGTTGATGGACTGGATTTCCTCGACCTCGATGTTCTGGACCGCCTCGATCGTGCCGTTGGGCATGCCCACCGCATTCGCCTGGCCCGTCCCTGTCCAGCTGATCTCCCACGTGAGGGAGGCCTTGAGCGGGTACGTGTCGCCGCCGGAGGAGCGGCGGTACGTGATGCCGCAGGGCGGGGTTTCCTTGGACTTGCCCTTGGCGTAGGGCTCGCCGATCTTGCCGTCGACGATGGGGCATTCGCCGTTCGCGGGGATCGTGGTGGCGTCCTTGGTGCCGGGGTCGAGCGTGAGGGACTTGGGGGTGGCGGTCGTGGTCGCCTGAAGGTTGAAGCCGGGGACGTTGATCTCCGCCGTCGCCTTGACGTCGTCGAAGACGGCCTTGTCGAGCCAGGCCCACGTGGGCAGATTCACCTTGGTGACAGCCTCGGGCGCGAGGGTGACCTTGGTGCCCGGCAGCTCCATGTGCTGGTAGGCGAGCGCCGCGAGCATCTCCGGGGTGATGGCCTCCTCGTGCTGGGGCGGCGGCGGCTCACCGTTGTCGACCCAGAAGGGAATGTCGGAGCACGACATCCGCGCGAGGGCGTCCGGCTCATTGGGGTTCTCGACGCCCGCCCAGAACATCCCCTCGCCGTCCTTCTCGACGTTGTAGTCCTTGTAGCCGGGGGTGTCCGTCCAGCCGTAGTTGTCCTCGTAGTGGCGCTGGAGCTGCCCCAGGGCGGTGCCCCCCGAACCCAGTCCGGGGGTGTCCAGCTGATCCTTGATGTCCGCGGACATCTTCTTCTTGAAGTCCTTGGCACCGAGGTACGGGGCGTACCAGCAGGGCGGCGGGTCCCAGTTGACGTCGGCAGAGGTGACGTTTCCGCTGCTGCCGTCCTTGGTGACGGCGCCGGAGTACTTGACCGTGGCGGCGGCGTAGATGCCGGTGCTGTCGCTGCCGCCCTGCGCTTCCTTTTCACCGCCCTTGCCGTTGCCGAAGTCCTCGTCGGCGTGGGCGACCCCGCTCGCCAGGAGACCGCTGATGGCGACGGACAGAGTCAGGCAGGTGATCGCGGCTCGGTTCAGGCGCACTGGCCCGCCTTTTCCGTCACGTATACGACCGAAGCGCGCCACAAGTCATCATCCCCCGGAAACTTGGACATAATAATCTTGAAGAAGTCGTACGAAGCTGCTCCGGGCGCCCCCTTGCGCACCTTCTTCGACTTCACTTCCTTCGAGTAGAACTTGCTGGAGTCCACGCAGAAGGAGACCTCGACCGCATTGCCGTTCGGTGACTTCCGCACCTTCTCCTGGAAGTGGCGCCGAGTGCCCGTGGAGGTCAGCCCTGCGTCGATGCGGCCCTGGATCTGGGTGCGGGCGTAACTGAGCCCCTTGTCCATCGCGTAGGCGGAGACGGCCGGGTCGTTGGCCTTCTGCTCCGCGACTCCCCGATAGATCGACTGCACGAAGTGCCGGGCATCATCCAGTGCCGCGGCCTCGTCCTTGTCGTTCGGCTTCTTCCAGTCGAAGACAAGGTTGATGTCCTTCGGCAGCGTCAGATCCACCCCGTCCGGCTTCTCCTCCGCCGGAGAGGCCGACGGCTCCGACGACTTCTTCGGCTTCCCCTGGTCGGCGCCGGCGATCTTGTCGTTGTCCTTGGAGCCGTCGTCTCCGCTGCCACAAGCGGTCAAGAGCAGGGCTGCGGTCGCGGCGAGCGCGGTGGCGACAGGCATGGTGCGGCGATTCACGGTCGGCTCCCGGTGGGGCGAGGGGGTCTCCAAAGCGCCGACGTTATCGGTGGGGTTGCTGGTTCCACCAGAGTCGATAGCGGGGCAAGACATCCCATTTCGGTGAACTGTCATCGTGTCGTGACGCGCGCGAAGCCACTGTGCGGGGCCCCCGGCCGCTCCCGCGGCGACGTCAACCGAGCTTCTCTTCCTGCGACTTGACCACTGCCGGGAAGAGCTTCGCGTCGCCGGAGCGGGACTGCATGAACGCGTTGCCGTCCACCGCGTAGTAGAGGGCGATGGTGTCGCCGTGGCGGGTGGCCTGGGTGCGCATGGTGTGCGTGTCGCCCTTGTACGTGGATGTGGTCCTGAAGGCCAGGGAGTCGTCGGCGCCGGGGGTAGGTGCGATTCCGGTGGTCTCGGGGGTGATGGACTCGTACTTGCTGGAGGCCTTGTCCCCCTTCGCCGTGAAGCCGCCCTTGCACGCGCCGACCGCCTTGGTCATGTCGGCCATGGCCTCCTGCGCCTTCCCGGGCGCGTAGGTGGCGAGTGTGACGTAGGTGAAGGCGCCGTCGAACTCCTTCTTCTCGGCGACGCGGACGAAGCTGTCCTGGGCGTCGCCGACGGGGAACTGGTTCATCGCGTACCCGAGCGAGGCGCAGGCGGTCTTGTCGAGCTTGATGGTGTCCCTCGACTTCGCGAAGACGAAGTTGTCGGAGGGCTCCACCACGGCGTGGGCAGGCACTTCGTTCTTGGTGAGAGCGAGTTGCGCGGCCGTCTTGGTGGGCTTCTTCTCCGCGGAAGGCGCGGAGGAGCCCGCCGCCCTGTCGGAGCCCTTGCCCTTGTCCTTGCCTCCCTCTCCCTTGTCCTCTTCGCCGCTTCCGCAGGCCGTCAGCGTCAGCGTCAGTGTCGCCGTCAGAAGGAGCGTGGCTGCTGCGGTGAGGGAAACGGAGTTGGGCAGCGTGCGGCCGTTCACTGGGGCTCCCGGTGGGGGTGAGGGGCGTGTGGGGATGGAGTGGATGACGTTAGCTGTGGGGTTCTTCCCTCCACCAGGGGAGGAATCGGCGTGATTCACCGGATTCCCGCGGACTGTCATCGTGTCGTGACGCCAACACCCAAGGCGCTCTAGGCGCCCTAGGCACCCAAGGCGCTCCCTTCGTGCAGCCCCACGCGATCAGCGGTCCCGAGTGCCGGGCCCGGGAAGGTGCGGCGCGGGAGCCGAGCGGCTCCTCCTAGGGTGGCCCGCATGTATATCTCACCTCGCGCAACGGAAGGCGGCCGCGGCCACCGGCTCGCTCTCGGCACGATGCTGTTCCTCATCATGCTCATGCTGGGCGTGGGAATGACGGCCACGGCACTCAACAGCGAGGTCGGAGTGCTCATGCGGGTCGGCATGGGGGTAGGGGCGGTCTCGACGTACACGGTCGCCTGGTGGTGCGCCCGCTACTGGTACGCCGCCTTCTGCCAGGGCCGCCGCGCGGAACCGGTGCCGGAGCCCAACCCCTGGCCGTGGGCGCTGCCTTACGTGGTTCTGTTCGTGTCGTTCGTCGTCACCGGCGTGCGCCAGCTGTCCGGGGGCAATGACGGCGGCTGGTTCGCGCTCGGGTTCGCGGCGATGTTGTGCCTGCCGGTGATCATCGCCGTGGCGACGGGACCACGGATCCTGGCCCGCGCACCGCGGCGAGGTACGCCGCCTGCCCCGGCCGAGCCGCCGCGTCCCCGACGGGACTGGGGCCCGATCGGCTGACCCGGCAGCGGCTCACCCTCCCGCTCACCCTCACCCTCCCGCTCCCGCTTACCCTCGATCTCACCCACCACCTCACCCACCACCTCACTCCCGCCCGTGGCCCCGCCCTCGGGGAAACTCCCCTCGCCCCACCCGTGCCGCGAGCCCATCGCGTTCCGTGTCCCGGAGCAGGGATCCGTACCCCGTGGCTGCCCACAGGCTCTGCTCGGGCGGTACCTCGAAGTACGGGAGCGCGCGGCCCTCGTGGGTGTCGGTGAGCACCTCTGGGGCTCGGCGCGATCGGACTGCCGTCGCGCATTCGTCGCATGCCGCCACGTTCAGCTGATCGCGGCGGCCCAGCGGACGCCAGCGGAGGCGGAGGGCCGCCCGGCCGTGCAGGGGATGGAAGAAGCAGAGGGGGAGCGGCGAGGGGGCCGTCCCGTCCGCCGGGGCCAACGCGTCCCGGCCCTCCGCGACCAGCGCGAGGACGCCCGCCAGATCAGGCAGCCCGCGCGCCGAGTCCAGGACTTTGCCGGCGGCCGCGTAGGCATCAAGTGCACGCTGCAGGGCGGGCGTTGATGCGGGGTCGGCCTCCGCTGCCGTCTCACCCAGGGCAGTGACCTCCGCCTCCGTCTGACGGCGCAACGCCTCCTCGTCCGCCGCTCGCGCCGCCGCGAACACCGCCTTGGGGAAGGCGAAGGGCGAGCCGGTGGCGCTCGGATACCGGTTCCGCCTGCCGCGCCCCCGGCGGCGTACGCCCACGAAGAAGAGCCCGCCGACGGCAAGCGCTGCCGCGAGAGCGATGGCGGTCGGCAGCAGCCAGGAAGAGCTGCCCTCCTCCTCGTTCCCGGCCTCCGGGTGGCTGCCGCTGCCGCTCCCGCCGCTGGTGGCCTTCCCCAGGTCGGCCGTCGCCTCCTCGTACGCCTTCGTGCCATCGCCCCGCGCGATCAGCTCGATCGCCTTCTCCGTCTGCTCGGCGAGCCCCGCGTCCTTCATCTCGTCCAGGAAGCCGACGGTGCTCACCGCGTCGGCTGCCTGCTGCTTCTCCTCCGGCCACTCGAAGCCGTGCAGATCGCCGGTCCACCTGTCGCCGCCCGTGACGAGGATGAGCTCGCGCTGCGCGAGGCGGTCGCGCACGACCTCGGCGAAGGCATCGGACTCACCGTCGTACGCATCGCCCTGGACCAGCGGCACCAAGGCCACCTTGATCGGCAGACCGGTCTTCTCGATCTGCCGGACGAGCTGCTTCTGGCGGGCGGGTGGAACGGAGTCGGCGTACGCGGCATCGACGTACACCGGTGACTTGCGCAGGGCGTCGGCGACTTTCTGGCCGGGGCTGGGGGCGGCAGGTGACTGGGATTGGAACGATGGTCGGGCCTGGGCCTGGGCTTCCGCGGGTGCGGGTGCGGCGGCCAGCAGGCAGCCCAGGGTGACGGCCGCCACTGCGCTGAGACGCTTCAGGTCACTGAACACCGGCGTACTCCCGTACCTGGCGGATGAGTTGAGGGACTCCGTTGACTATGGCGGGCAACGGTCCCGTCGCCTCCTCGTACGGCACACGCCCCGCGCGGCCCTCCCCCGGCAACGTCAGCCGGAGCGTGTAGGCGAGGCGTGGCTGCACGCCGACCAGGACGCGGCATTCCGCGCAGACCGGGATGGTGCGCAGCCGCTGTTCGTCCGCCGAATACTGCGCGTCGCGCCACCCCGAAGCAGGCCCGTGCAGTGGATTGAGCGCACAGCAGGGCTTGTCCGCACCGACGAGTGCGCTCCGGCCGACCCGCGCGAGGACGATCGCGGCGGCGAGGTCGGCGGGCGTGGTGTCGCGGTCGACGTGGCCGTCGGGGTCGCGGTCGGCGAGGAGCGTCGCGGTGTCGAGGCAGTCCCAGACGCGGGTCCGGACGGCGGACCTGAGCCCGGCGTCCGCGTCGAACTCGCGCGCCAGCGCGTCCAGTTCGTCGCGAGCCGCCTGGCGCAAGTAGCCGAGGGAGGGATCGGGCGGTGCGGTGAAGGTGAGGACTCCCTCGGGAGAGACGGTGCTGACCGGCGTCCGCCTGAGCCCCGGAACCGCAAGGCGCAACAGGCCGAGCACGGCGGCGACGACCCCGAAGAGCAGCGTCGCGGCGAACGCGCCGACGAGGAGACCCGGCCAGAAGTCGCCGGAGAAGAGAGGCGGGAGCGTGTCCTCCTCGATGGGCTCAGGGGCGTCGTCCATGCCGAGGGAGGAGGTCTCCGGGTGGGTGGTACGCGGCGCCTTGTCCAGGAATGTCATCAGGTCGTCGAGCCGCTTGCCGAGCCGGTAGTCGGTGGAGCGGTCGTCGTCATCGCCGTAACGGATGGAGTCGGGGATGTCGAAGGCGATGAGATTCGCGTCGATGCGTACGTCGTAGGTGACGACGTCGATGGACCCGCTCAGAGGATCCGCGACGACGTACACGCCGTGGTCGCCCTTCGCCCCCATCTTCTGCCGCACGGCCTCCACGAAGATCTCGGACTCACCCCCGGACTCGTCCTCGCTGAGCTGCGGCGCGAGGACGACATGAACGGGTCCGCGGTCGAACTCCCCGATCCGATCCCGGAGTTGGGCCTGCTGATCGGAGTCGAGCGGCTGCGGACTCTCGGGATCGCTGTAGATGGGCCCGTCCTGCTTCAGCCCGGCGGCGACCCGCTCGACGCGGCTCGACAGGTCCGAGGCGGTGGGCGGCGGCGAGGAGCCGGCCGTGTCCTGGTGGAAGGCGAGGAACGCGGAGAGGGCGATGGCCACGGCGACGAGGAGGGCTACGCAGGCTTCGACGCGGAAGGGGGTGAAGTGCGGTCGGGGAGCACTGGATTGATCACTGCCGCTGCCAGCAGGCGAGTGCTGCTGCTGCCGCCGACGCGATCGGCGTACGTAGCGCCGTATATACGGACTGAGGGCGAGGATCAGCAGCGGTACGCCGGTGAGGGCGATCCCGGTGACGAAGGACTGGTTGTCGCGGTCGACGGGGTCGATGTGCATCTCGTCGACTTCTTCACCGGTGTCGCCGCCGTACTTCGTGCGGGCGGCCTCCGCGCGCTCGGCGGCCTTCTTGCTGCCGAGCGCGATGACGTCGGTGAACCGCTCGAAGCTGAGCAAGGGCCCGGCGTCGTACGGGAGTTCATAGAGCGCCACGGTGGACGCGTCATCGGCGGGCGCGCGCACCCCGAAGGCGGCGGCGTCGGCGACGCCCATGTCGTCGACGAGGACGTACAACCCGTCCCGCCCGAGCCGATCATGCACGGCCGCGAGCAGCCGGTCGCCGCTGCCGCTCTGGCTGGGCAGTACGAGGACATAGGTGGGCACCTTGGTCCGCTGGGCCAGCTTCTTGAACTGCGGGGCGGTGGAGCGGGGTAGGTCGCGGGGCAGCTGGTCGGTGACGTGGACGGGATCGGAGCGCAGGAGGTCGGCGAGGGCGGCGGCTTGGGTGGGGGCGGTGCCGTCCTCCACGGCGGATGCCGCGTCGTCGGGTGCCGCGTCGCCGGGTGCCGCGGAGGCGGGGCCGGCGCCGGGGGCGAACAGGAGGACGGAACAAAGGGTGGCAAGCGACGCGAGGAGGCGCCGTCCGCGACGGCTGACGCGCGGTATACCGGCGGCGCCCTCTGCCCCCTCGTAACCCTTGCTCCCCGCCCCGCTCACGCGTCGTCCCACCCCGTAGCTCATTGGGCGCACTTTACTGTCGCGACGGAGGTGTTTCCACGGGGCTTCTGGTACGGGAAGGGGCTATGGAGCTAGCTCGGTGCGGTTCCTCGGTGCGCAATGTGCGGCGGCGAAGGTCACGACCGTCATCCGCCGGGTGGTGGTCAATGACTCGAACCCGACGACGTCGGGGACGCCGTCGAGGCATCACACGAACCCATCACGCCGACGAATGCTCAGCCTGCACCACGATTCGTCGCTCTCCTCGGTGTGGTGCGCCGTCTTCGTCGGGGGATGAGTGCAGAGAAATCCCGCTCGGGTAGCGGTACGAGCCAGCGCTGGTGGGATTTTCTGCAATCGAGCGCCAAGCCACCGCACTCAGAGCCCCCCCGCCCGCACCCCCACCCACGAATGGAATTCCGCCTCGTACGCTGATCAGCAAGAGCCAACAAAGGGGACGGGGACAACAGCATGGCCCGCTACACCGAAGCGCAGACCATCGCCCGCGGCGGATTCAGCATCAAGGTGCCGGAGACCTGGTGGGAGTTCGACGTCCGCCCGGAGTCACGTGACGCCAGCATCCGGCAGATGATCAACGACCGCGTACGCGAACGCCCCGAGCTCGAGCCGCACCGCAACACCTTCGAGGGCTTCCTGCGCAAGGCGTCCAAGGAGGCCTGGCAGTCGGGCGCCCTGTACTGCGGCTGCATGGCGGAGAGCTTCGGCGGCGAGGTGCCGATAACCGGCTCGGTCACGGTTTCCCTGGTCGGCGCCCGCACGTCGAACGGCGACGTGATGCCGACCGACCCCGCCGCGATCGTGGCCCAGCTCGGCGTACGGGAGGCCAAGCGCGAGGGCGACACCTACCGGAAGGTGAAGACGGTCGAGATACCGGGCGTGGGGCCGGCGGCCCGCACGTACGGCATCGAGGACGTCTCGGTCCCCGGCGACGACCGCACGATGCGCGTCGTGCTGATGCAGACGTTCATCCCGGTTCCGGGCCAGGAGGGCAAGGTCGCCCTGGTGGCGGGGAGCAGCCAGGTCCTGGACCTGGCGGAGTCGTTCTTCGACATCTTCGACGCGGTGACGTCGACGTTCCGCTTCGCGGAACAAGCGAGTTAAGGGCCTGACGCCACGCGGCCCTGCCGCCTTTTCATCCTCCGTACGCAGGACTGGGATGCGGCCAACTGTGCCGAGATCAGGGCAGTGAACCAGCTGATCGCAGACAACGGATTCGATATGCAACATTTGGACGACGCGATGCAGCCGTTCCAAGAGATTGAGTTCCTGACCGTCAACGTCGCTTCCGGACTTCCGGAAGCGGCCTGCTTGTCGTGCCAGAGTGTCCTGGTCAGGCTGGGCGCGGCCGATCTTTCGCAGGGGTTGTGACATGGATGGACTGAGTTCAGTGGCAGCAGACATGCTTCGGGAGGCTGGGTGGTTCCCCGGGCGGCGCGTGGACATCGCGTCGAAGGTCTCGGAGCTGGAGTCCGTGGGAATCTCGGTGAACGCCCCTGCGGCGAAATTCATGGCCGAGTACGCGGACCTGCACCTCGTACATGCCCCCTCCGCAGTCATCAACGGACGGCAGGTCACCAGCTTTACGGACATCAAGCACAGTGACTTCGCCTACGAAGCCATGATGCCGTTCGTTATGTATTGTGCGAAGCCGTGGGAGTGGGTGTCTGTCCTGTCGCGCGAAACAGCTTCCATGTGACCATCTACCTGGGCGAGAACGGCCAGTTCTACGGTGGCAGGGACGCGGACATCTACCAGTACGGCAGCAGCGCAAGTACCTTCTTCGAGATAGTGGCGAGTGGATACCGTCCGCCTCGACTCTTTCCGCCGGACGCATGATGATGGCACGGCACTGGTACGCATCCGCCCCCGTCACGGACGGTCTGCCCCTGCTGGACGACCCAGGCTTCTGGGCCGCTCATCTCGCTGACCTCGGCGAAGGCTTTCCCGCGGAAGCCTTCGGCGTCGACGCCGCGGATGCCGGGGCGGCCCTTGAGCGGCTGCACGACCGGGCGGCCTGGCCGGTGTTCACCGTGCCGTTGGCCGGGGGCTTCGCGATTATCTTGCATTACAACAGTGGCGAGGAGTTCACGACCACGGACTACTTCCTCACGCACCGGGACTGGCCCGACTCCCGCGACCTCGTCCTCGCCTCCGATGATCAGGACCGCATCGGGCCGGGCCTGTGCTGGCCCGAGCTGGCGGCCCTGATCGCCGCCCCGGCGGGAGCCGCCGGAGTCACCGATCCCCACGCCCGGTTGCTCCTCCTTCTCCCCGTACTGGGAGACGCGGACGCACCACCCGAGGCCATAGAGGCGATCGTCGAAGCGCTCGTCGCGCAGGGCGCCCCGTCCGACTGCGAGGCGTTGGCCGTCCGGTTGCTGGAGGGGCATCCCATGTGGGGTGCCGAGACCTGGACGTACGACGCCGATGAGCGAAGCTGGATCTGCGACGGCGAGCACAGCCCCCGGAGCGAGCCTCTCGGGGAGCGCCTCCCCGACGTACAGCGGGCCGCGCTTGAGGCGGTGCTCTGTGGGCGGACCGCGGCGGAAGCGCGTCTCCCCGCACCGGGGGTGTGACAAGCCGGCCGAAGCTCGGCCCGGCTTCGCGACCGGGCCGAGTTCAATGCGGGCTCAGCGGCGGTTCATCGACCGCTTGATCTTCTTCCCCGCCGCCGACTCGTCCAGCGTCTTCCACAGCTTCGACGAGCTTGTGGACGCGTATACGCCCGGAGCGCCCTGGGCGCCGCAGCCGTCGCCGTACGAGACGACGCCTATCTGGATCGGGGCCCTGCGGCCGGGGACGTTGCGGAAGATGGGGCCGCCGCTGTCGCCCTGGCAGGAGTCCTTGGTCTCGACTCCCGCGCAGAAGTTGACCTTTGAGTTGTACTCGGCGTAGCTCGTGCCGCATTCCGCGTGCGAGAGGATCGGGACCTTTACCTCGCGGAGGCGGTCCGGGGTGTTGGGGAGTTCCGTGTCCGTGTTCCCCCAGCCCGCGACCGTTGCCTTCTGGCCCGGGCGGATCAGGGCGTCCGTGCCCTGGGTGGGCAGGGCGACCGGGGAGATCCCGCGGACCGGCTTGCTGAGCTGGATGAACGCTACGTCGTACGCCTCCTGGCCCTTGAGGTAGCGGGGATGTACCACCACCCCGCCCTTGGCCACGTTGCGTATCTGGCCCTGGCCGGCCTTCGAGAGGACCGTGCGGCCCACCGCCACCTGGAGCTTCTTCGGCTTCACGGGCTTGCCCGCGTCGTCCACCAGGCAGTGTGCCGCCGTCATGACCGTGTCCGCCGTCACGAGGCTGCCGCCGCAGAACTGGCGGTCGAGCGCGCTGCCCGAGCCCTTGTCCATGACGGCCGCCATGAAGGGGTAGGCGTCGTTGGACACTTCGGTGCCGCCGATGATGGCGTGTGCCGCGGGTGTGTTGGTTGCCAGCATGGCCAGCGCCGCCGTGGTTATGCCGGCTGCCGCCATGGTCTTGCGTGACGCCGTCGTCCTGCGTGACGCCGCTGGCGTACGTCGTACGTGCGAGAGACGTGAGGGAAAGGAAAGTCTCATGGGGGCTGAATTTCTCTTCCGTGTCGAGCAGACAGAGCAGTTCTTGCTGCGGTGCGATGTGGTGCCGTGAGATGCGGTGCGCCGCGCCGCGCCGGACTGTGAGACGAGGGAGGGTGCGTGGGGGTTCATTGGGGGGCAGTGGGATGTCGAGAGGGGGGCCCGGCGCCGAGGCGGTTGGGCTCGGCGGCATCAGCGGCCCTCACCGGCGCGTGGATTGACGCCTGGATTCCCCGCGTGCGGGAGCATCTCGTCGTATACCTCGGAGAGTTCGAGGCTCGCTTCGGCTATCCGCCCGACTTCAACTCGGTAGCGATTGCCGGGAAGGCACGGGGGGCCGAGGAGTCCCGCGGCCCGGAGCACGGCGAAGTCCGTGCCGTCTCCTCAGAACTCGCGCTCCTCTATCGCCATATGGATCACCTCAGCCTGCCGGACGTGGGCGTCGGGATCTTCGTGCATTCCGTGCGGCAGACCGCGGCCGGGCTTCGCGGCGACTTGCCCACGCGGCTCGCGGGTGCTCTCGACGACTCCGTCGTCGTCTTCGGGTCCGATGGAGGCGGGGCGCTCTTCGCGCTCAGTCGTACGGATGGGGCGACCGTGTATCGGCTGCCGTCGGCGCGAGTTGAGGGCGACATCTACCACTGTGCGGAGAATGTGGAGATCCTCGCCGAAGGCCTCGCGGCTGGCCTTGCGAGTAGCCCTACGGGCGGCATTGCGAGTGGCCTGAAGGGCTTTCTCGTCTACGTCGAGGACGAGTTCAAGCGGAACTGACTGACGTCCCGTTTCCCTGCCCCGTTTCCCCCGCCCCGCTTCCCTGCCCCAGGTCCCGCTCAGGGCCCAGCCCTGGCCCCCGCCCGGCCCCAGCCCCGCCCCCACCCCAGCGCCCTCATCCACACATGGCCGAACCTCGCCCAACCGGGAACCACCCCCGCCCCTCCCGGCGTCATCCGTGCGGCTGAACGATCAGCCGCTGATCGGTCACCGGCAGGTTGGTGTTCCTCATCACCGCGCCCTGCGACGCCCGTTGCGCAAAGGGCAATTATTCGCGTACGCACATTCTCGTCATCTCCTCCACGTCCCGGAATGCGTGGGAACCATGGAGTACGGATTGCGCGTGGATAACGATGAGGGGTGCGGGCCGCAGCAGTCTTAACGCGCCTTGAGGGGCTTATGTGCTGCTGATACGGTGCGATGACTTGACACTGTGCCTGGGGCTGAATAGCCCGCCCGAGGCGGGCGAAGAGAGTCGCGAGTGTCTGAAAATGACCGAATCTTCTTGGGCGTGCGGGGAGCAGTTGCGTGAAGATCCAAGAGCGTACGGGGGCGGGCAACAGCCGTTCCGCCGCGCCGGTTCAGCCAGCGGTCGGTGAGCGCCTTCCCGCGCCGCCTCGCGAGCGCAAACCGGCACTCGCCGCCCTGGCCGTTCTGCTCATCCTCATCGGCGCCCTCGGTGCCACCGTCCTCGTGCTGCGCGCCGGGGACCGGATCGAGGTCGTCAAGGTGACGGCGGAGATCCCCGCCGGGGAGTCGGTGAGCGACGACAACACCACTTCCGTCATGGTCGCCGACGACGCGAGCATCAACTACGTGAAGTGGTCGCAGATCGGGCAGCTGAAGAAGCTCAAGGCGACCAACACCATCCCCAAGGGTGCCGTCGCCGTGGGTGAGATGTTCTCCGGCAAGGGCGGCCTGCCCGCGGGCAAGTCCGCGGTCGGCGTCTCCCTCAAGGAGGGGCAGTACCCCGCGTCCGGCCTGAAGGCCGGCGACACGGTGGACGTCTACCAGGTCGGCGACTCCGCGTCCTCCGGGGCCGGCGACAAGGAGACCGGCGGCTCGGCCGGTTCGAGTGCGAGCGACTCGCCCATCGTCTCGGCCGCCCGCGTCAGCAACGTCGCCGCCAAGAGCGACGCCACCGTGAGCACCGGCGCCCTCGGCGTCACGCTCCAGGTGGACACCGCCGACGCCGCCGCCGTCACCAGGGCCGCGTCCGCCGGTGCCGTCTCGCTCGTCCAAGTGTCTCCCAACGGCAACTAGAGGCGAGTAGAAGAGACATGGCGCTCATTGCTCTCGCCGCGGACAAGGGATCTCCCGGAGTCACAACCGCGGCCGTCGCGCTCGCAGCCGTCTGGCCGCGGCGCGTCCTCGTCGCGGAGACCGACCCCGCCGGCGGCGACCTGGTCTACCGCAGTGCCGCCGCGCACGGCGGCCCGCTCAACCCCAACACCGGGATGCTCAGCATCGCGGCGACCGCTCGTCGCGGCCTCGTGCCCGATCAACTCTGGGACCACACGCAGCCGTTGAGCGGTGGACTCGAGGTGCTCGTCGGGCTCGGCATCGCCGAGCAGGCGGCCGGTCTCGCCGGACTCTGGCCGACCCTCGGCCGCGCTTTCTCGCAGCTCGCCGACTCCCCGAACGCGCCCGCCGACGTCATCGCCGACTGCGGCCGCATCAGCGGGGACACCCCGGCCGTCGAGCTCTTCCCGCAGGCGGCCCTCGTGCTGCTCGTCTCGCGGACCGAGCCCGAGGCCATCGCGCGCGTACGTGACCGTGCCGCCGCGCTCGCCACCAAGCTGCACGGCGGATCGCGTGGGGCCGCGTCGCTCGCGACCCCGCTCATCGGCGTACTCCTGATCGCCGACCCCTCGACGTCCGGCAAGCTCGTCCACCAGGTCGACGACATGCTGATGGCCGCGCAGACCGGTGCCCGCGTCGTCGGCACCCTCGCCGAAGACCCGGCGGGGGCCGAGCAGTTGGCGGGGCGCAAGCGCGGGCGTCTCGACAAGTCGATGCTGATCCGCTCGGCCCGCAAGGTGACCGTCGACCTCTACCAGCAGTACGGCGCCGCATGGGCCAACCCGACCGCGGGCACGCGCGGGGCGGGCCGATGAGCGTTCCCGTCGATCACCAGCTCGTGAAGCGGTTCCGGCAGGACGCCGGTGACCGCATCGCCGAGCAGCGCCGCCTGGACCAGGTCTCCGGCGTCACCCCCATGTCGGGCGAGGACGAGCGGCAGTACGCCCGCGCCGTCATCGCCCAGATCCTGGAGGAGTACGCCCGGACGGAGATCAACGCCGGGCGGACCCCGCTGGACGCCGAGACCGAGGAGAAGTACGCGGCCGCGGTGCACGCGGCGCTCTTCGGCGTCGGACGGCTCCAGCCGCTGCTCGACGACCCCGAGGTCGAGAACATAGACATCAACGGGTGCGACCAGGTCTTCGTCGGATACGCCAACGGCCGTGAGAGCAAGGCCGATCCGGTCGCCGAGACCGACGAGGAGCTCGTCGAGCTCATCCAGATCCTCGGCGCGTACTCCGGGCTCTCCTCGCGCCCCTTCGACTCCGCCAACCCGCAGCTCGACCTCCGGCTCCCCGACGGCTCACGTCTGTCGGCCGTCATGGACGTCACGCGGCGCCCCGCGCTCTCCATCCGACGTGCCCGCATGGGCAAGGTCTTCATGTCGGACCTGGTGGGCAACGGCACGCTGACGCCCGAGGTCGCGCACTTCATGGCGTGCGCGGTGCGGGCCCGCAAGAACATCATGATCGCGGGCGCGACGAACGCCGGAAAGACCACTCTGCTGAGGGCGCTCGCCAACGAGATCCCGCCGCACGAGCGTCTGGTGACCGTGGAGCGCGCCCTGGAGCTCGGCCTCGACCAGTTCGCCGACCTGCACCCGAACGTCGTCGCCTTCGAGGAGCGCCTGCCCAACTCCGAGGGCCAGGGCATGATCTCGATGGCGGAGCTGGTGCGCCGTTCGCTCCGTATGAACCCCTCACGCGTCATCGTCGGTGAGGTCCTCGGCGACGAGATCGTGACGATGCTGAACGCGATGTCGCAGGGCAACGACGGCTCGCTCTCCACGATCCACGCCAACAGTTCGAGTGAGGTCTTCAACCGCATCTCGACGTACGCCCTCCAGGCCACCGAGCGGCTGCCCATCGAGGCCAGCCAGATGCTCGTGGCCGGAGCCGTCAACTTCGTCGTCTTCATCCAGCGGCGCAACAACTACCAGACCGGCGGCAAGCTCCAGCGCATGGTGACCTCGGTCCGCGAGGTCAACGGCGTCGATGGCCGCGTCCTGTCCAGCGAGGTCTTCGCGGAGGCCGCGAACGGGCAGGTCGTCGCACACGCGCCGATCGCCTGCATGGACGACCTGGCCGCGTTCGGCTACCGCCCCGCCGGGCAATGGGGGTGAGCACGACATGAACTCACTCGGCTCGATGGGCGGCCTTTTCTCGCTGCCCGTCCTGTACGCACTGGGCTGCGGCATCGCGGTCGGCGGTGGCCTCGCGGTCCTCGCGATCGCGCTGCGCGGTCTGCCGGTGAAACCGGAGCACGAGAAGCAGAAGGCCAGCCAGCGGATGAGCGAACTCATCCGGTTCGCGGGCCAGCGCGGCTCGCTCGCCATCGGCGTGGGCCTGGTGGTGCTGCTCCTCACCCGGTGGGCGGTGGCGGGCATCGCGTCCGGCATCCTCGTCTTCTTCTGGGACAAGCTGTTCGGCGGCGCCAAGGAGGAGCGCGCGCAGATGAAGCGCGTCGAGGCCCTGGCCGCCTGGACGGAGTCCCTGCGCGACACCATCGCGGGCGCGGTCGGCCTGGAGCAGGCGATCCCCGCTTCGGCGCGGGCGGCGGCTCCGGTGCTCCGTCCGCACCTGGACGCCCTGGTGGACCGGCTGCGTGCGCGTACGCCGCTTCCCGAGGCCCTGCAGATCCTGGCCGACGAGATCGACGACGCCTCGGCCGACATCATCGTGGCGGCACTGATCCTGAACGCGAAGCTGCGCGGTCCGGGTCTGCGCCAGGTACTCGGCGCGCTCGCCAAGTCGGCGCGCGAAGAGGTCGACATGCGTCAGCGCGTGATGTCGCAGCGCGCGTCGACGCGGCGCTCGGTGCAGATCGTGGTCGCGGTGTCGATCGCGTTCGTGCTCGGCCTGTCGATCTTCAACCGCGACTTCGTCTCGCCGTACGGCACGGCGGTCGGCCAGCTCGTACTCGCCTGCGTCTGCGGCCTGTTCGCGCTCGGCTTCTGGTGGCTGCGCAAGCTGTCGACGGTGGAGACGCCGGACCGCTTCCTGGTCCGGGACGAGCCCGGCGTGCAGTTCGTGCGGCCGCGGGGTCCGGGTGCGGGTGCTGTTCCTGGGGCGGGTGCGGGTGCGGGTGACCAGGCGCCGCTGACGGGTCAGTCGGGTCCGTACGGGCAGCCGCCGTCGCAGCCTGGTCAGGCCTACGGGAATCCTGAGGGGGTACGTCGATGAGCCTGACGATGCCGATAGTGATCGGCGCCATCATGGGCCTGGGCATCTACGCCCTCGTCCGTGCCCTGATGCCTTCCAAGCGGAGCGCGGTCTCGACCGTTGCGCGGATCGATGCGTTGCGGGCGAGGGGGGCGGCGTATGAGTCGCATCGCGCGCCGTCCGGTGACGGCAAGAAGGGTGCCGGCCGGCTGGATTCCACGCGCGGCCGCGTAGGCGCGCGGATGGCCGAGTTCTACCTCCAGCAGGGCTGGGAACAGCGCTCGCTGCGGGCCGACCTGGCGGTGCTCGACCGCAGCTGGGAGAAGTTCCTGGCGACCAAGACGCTGCTGGCGGCCGCGGGAGTGTTCTTCGGGCCGTTCATGTTCGTCATCATCTGGACGATGGGCGTCGGCAAGAGCCCGATCATTCCTGTGTGGCTCGCGTTGATGTTCGGCGTCATCTTCTTCTTTCTTCCCGACCTCGAAGTGCGGCGGGACGCCGCGGACAAGCGGCGCGACCTGCGGCGCGTCATCGGCGCCTATCTGGACCTGGTGTCGATGAGCCTGGCGGGCGGCCGCGGCCTCCCCGAGGCCCTGATGGCGGCGGCGGAGATCTCCGACGGCTGGGCGACGCAACGCATCCGAAGCGCTCTGGCCGATGCGCGTATCACCGGCATCAGTCAGTGGCAGGCGCTCGGCTCGCTCGGCGAGGAGCTGGGCATCGAAGAGCTCAAGGACCTGTCGGCCTCGCTCGCGCTGGTGGCGGACGACGGCGCGAAGGTGCGCGAGTCGCTCGCCTCCCGTGCGGAGACGATGCGACACCGCGAAATGGCCGAGATCGAGGGCAGCGCGGGCGAGAAGTCGCAGTCGATGCTCGTCGCCCAGCTGCTCCTCTGCGCGGGCTTCCTGGTCTTCCTCATCTTCCCGGCGGCGATGCGCGTGTTCCAGGTCTAGCGAACTTACGGCGACGGACGGGCCGGCCGACGGGGGCGGCCCGACAACCTCCCCCCACTCCTGAGAGGACAACTCACCATGAACGGACGGAACTTCAGCACCGGCAACCCCGGTCTGGACCTCGTGATCACCTTCCTGCAGGGCCGCGTGCAGCGTGCCCGCTCCGGCGAGCTCGACCGCGGTGCGTCCGCGGTCGAGTGGGTCATCATCTCGGCGGTCGTCGTGGCGATCGTCGGTGTGGTCGCCGCCGTCATCAACGGCGCGCTGAAGGGTGGCGCGGAAGACGTCAAGAACTGCATCGAGGGCGCGAGCGCGGACGGCACCTGCTGATCAGCTGTAGACCGGGGAGCGAAGGCGGACACGAGTGCGTGGGTGCGTGAAGCGATGGGTGAACCGCAGGGTGGAGGCAGCCTCCACCCGCGGTGAATCCGGCATGACCGCGATCGAGTTCGTCCTGCTCACCCCGGTGCTGTTCTTCATGATCTTCGCGACGGTGCAGTTCGCTCTGTACTTCTTCGCGGACCATGTCGCCCAGGCGGCGGCGCAGGCGGGCGCGCGGAAGGCCCGCGCGACGGCCGACGAGAACCCGGGCGGATGGCGGGGCGACGCCCGTGACGTGGTCGACGCCTACATCCAGCAGCTGGGACCGCAGTTGGTTCTCCGACCGGACGTGAAGACGGTCGAGCCGAAGGCGAACACGGTCGGCGTGGAGATCACCGCGAAGGTGCCGTCCGTGTTTCCCGGACTCGACATGACGGTGCGCGCGCGGTCGGCGGGCCCGGTCGAGCGGTTCGTGGAGGACAACGGCTGATGAGGAACGCATGGACCCGTGCTGTCCTCTCCGGGATGCGCGCGTATGGACGTGGCTCGGACCGAGGACTGGACCGAGGGCTCTCGACCATCGAGGTGGTCATCCTCGCCCCCGTGATGATCCTCTTCATCCTGCTCCTGGTGGCCTTCGGTCAGCTTGTCGACGCCCGGGGAGGCGTTGACGGGGCGGCGCGTGACGCCGCGCGTGCCGGTTCGATCCAGAAGGACCCGGGCACGGCGATGGCCGAGGCGCGGGCGGCAGCGGTGGCCGACCTGGAGGGCATGTGCGTCGGACCGGTCACCGTCAATCAGACGAGTGCGGGCTTCGAGCCCGGCACGTTCTTCTCGGTCGAAGTGAGCTGTCAGGTAAGGGGCTTGGCGATCCTCGGCCTCGACATGGAGACGACACTGAAGGCCGAGTTCAGCTCTTCACTTGACCCGCTCAGGAGGGCTGCGTGACCATCAGTCCTCGCATACGGGAATGGGTCGCCGCGCGCCGCGAACGCCTCGACGACCGCGGCTCGGGAGCAGGCGCGGTCATCATCTTCGCGCTCGTTTTCCTCGCGCTCTCGGCGTTCGTCATCGACGGCGGCCTGTCCATCTCCAAGCGGGAGCGGGCCGCCGACATCGCGGAACAGGCAGCGCGTTACGCGGCGCAGGACATAGACCGCGAGGGCATATACGAAGGCGCCAAGGGAGCGCCCATCAACTACGAGAACTGCGGCGCGCGGGCACAGGAGTACGCACGCTCGACGGGCTTGCGTGGCGCGGACGTCGCGGCGACGCACTGCGTGACGGCCAACGCCGAACAGGTCGAGGTCGAAGTCCAGATGACCTACAGCCCCGTGTTCACCGGGATGTTCTACGGCGGGGACGTAACGGTCCACGGAACCGCGGTCGCGGAGAACGCAGTCGGCTGACTGGGCCGCTCCGGCTGCTCGGGCCTCACCGCGCTGTCCTCAGCGCCGCTTCACTCGGTCTTCCACTGGGTCGCTGTCACCACGTACGTGCGGAGATTGTCGTTCTCCGGCTCCTTGATGACCTTGTTGATCCACAGGTGCGTGACGGGCCCGTCGCTGGACTCGACGCAGAGGCCGGTGTTCACCTTGAGGACCGAGTCGTTCCGGATCTTGCTGAGCGGGATGGGGTTGGGCAGATTCGCCTTGCGCGCGGTGTCCCGGCACGCGGTGGGGGTGGGGCGCTTCTCGGCGGTGCTGCTGAATGCCCCGCTGTCGTCGGCGAGGCGGAAGCCGTTGGCGCTGAGGGGGGCCGCGCAGTCCTCGTAGGCGAGCTTGGGGCTGGAGGACGGCGAGGCCTTCTGGTGCAGGTAGAGCTCCAGGTCATTGATGTTGAGTTCGGTGACGTCTGCGGGCCGGCACCCGGCGTCATAGCCGATGTCCTCGGAGTTGGGGTCGTACTTGGGCGCCCGCAGAGTCAGCGGTTTGTTCTGGGCGGTGATCTGCCACCCCGCCTCGGTCTTCGGACCCGCAGGGCCCTTGTCGGCGCCGCTCTCGGCCTCGCTGCCCGTATCAGGCTTGTTCCCGGTCTTGGAGCCCGCGCCGCTCCCCGCCGAACTGTCGTTGGGAGTATTGCCCTTGTCGTCGCTGTCGCCCATCAGTTGATACGCGGCGAAGGAGCCGCCGCCCACAGCGAGTACTCCGACGACGGCGAGCACGGGAACGAGCAACGGACGACGGCGCTTGCCGGTTTGCTGCCCTGGCTGCTGGGCCGGGGCCTGCGCAGGCCGGGTCGGTGCGGCGGCGGCAAAGGCGGCACCCGGGCTCTGAGCGGGCTGGGTCGGGACGGCGGCGGCGTACGCGGCGCCGGGGGAGTGGGCGGGCTGCGTCGGAACAGGCGGCGCGGTGAAGGGGCCGCCGGGCGCACCGAAGGAACCCGGTATACCGGGTGAGGCGGGCGCACCGGAGGATGCGCCGCTCTGCAGCAGCATCGTCTGTTCCCGCTCCTGCTGCGCGATCTGCTGCGCGACGGCGGGCGGCAGCCACCACCCCTCCTGCCGGGCGAGCCCGGACGTACCCGCGAGCGACGCGCACGCCTCGATGAGCTGGGCCGGGGTCGGTCGGGAGCCGGGCTCCTTGGCGAGGCAGGCGGCGATCAGAGGGCGCAACTGCTCCGGGCAGGAGGTGAGATCGGGCTCGTTGGAGACGATGCGGTAGAGCAGCGCGTGCGAGGAGCCGTCGCCGAACGGGTGCTGCCGGGTCGCGGCGAAGTACGCCACGAGGCCGAGGGCGAAGACGTCGAGGGCCGGGGTGACCTCGCCGCCCATGGCCTGCTCGGGGGCCATGTAGGCGGGCGTGCCGAGCCGTACGTCCGTGCCGGTCAGCGCGGTGGTGTCGGCGGCGCGGGCGATGCCGAAGTCGATGACGCGGGGGCCGTCGGCGGCCAGCAGGACGTTCGAGGGCTTGAGGTCGCGGTGGATGACACCCGCGGCGTGGATGGTCTGCAGGGCTTCGGCGATGCCGGCCATCAGCTGCAGGACGGTCGGTACGGGAAGTACGCCGTGCTGGTACACGGCGGAGGAGAGGGAGGGCCCGGGAACGTAGCTGACGGCGAGCCACGGCTCGGGCCCGTCGGTGAAGCTGTCCAGGACGGGCGCGGTGTAGGGCCCCTGCACGCGGCGGGCGGCGGCGACTTCCTGCGTGAAGCGCTGCCGGAACTCGGGGTCCTGCGCGTACTCCCGCCGTACGACCTTCAGGGCCACGGGCTGACCGCCGCGCGTGTGCGACAGGTAGACGACGCCCATACCGCCCTCGCCCAGGCGGGCGCGCAGCCGGTATCCGTCGATCTCGCGGGCGTCGTCCGGCGCCAGCTCGTCCATGGTGGATCCTCCCCGAATCGTTGGGAGCCATGGTACGGAAGGGGCCTGAGAGGTCGGTTGCCCGAGTGGGGTGCCCCTGAGGACTACACGACAGCTTTACCCCACAGCCGATCGGTGACGGCGACCTTGAAAGGCGGTGGAGCCGGGTGGGCATCCGCGTTCTTCGCGGTGGTGTCCATCTGTACGCAGTAGCCGAGCCGTTCGCGCCTCCCAGGACAAACCACTCATCCCCGAACCGCCCCCCTCGTTGGTTCTTGCCCCGTTGTGCGGGTGGGGTCGAACTGTGAGGGCGGGGTGGGGCGCGGAGGTGCGGAAGTGCACAAGGGTCGCGGGGTGGCTAATCCCCCTCGCCCTTACCGCCCTTGCCGCCCTTCTTCTCCTTCACGCCCTCCGAGACGTCCTTCGCCAGCTTGTCGTCCAGTTTCTTGAATTCGCGGACGACGGCGTCGGACATGTCCGCCAGCGCGGTCAGCTGCTGGGTGATGTCCTCGCGGCCGTCTTCCCAGTTGGACTCGAAGTCCTCGAGCGCGTCGTACACACCGCCGTCGCCGATGTCGTCCTTGTAGGACTCGAAGGTCTTCTTCGTGCGGTTCATGCGGTCCTTCACGGACCGCAGCCGGCTCCCGTAGTCCTCAAGATCGCTGAGCGGAAGCGCGAGGTCGCTCTTGCCCTTGCCTGCCATTCCGTGTCCCCCTCAGTCCCTCACGGCTGCTGCTATACGAAACGGAACGTACCTGTCACCGCATCGAAGATGTCGTGGAAGGCCTCGGCCAGGTCAAGGACGGGGCTGGCTCCCGAGACGATTATGACCTGTTCGATGGTTCCGGGGACGGGAATATACGTCTGGGTCAGGGCCATGCGCAGGGTGCGGGTGTCGCCTGGGGCGACGGGGACGTCCTCGACACCGACGGTGCGGGCGGCCATGCCTACTTCGGGGATGTCGACGGTTGTCACGGTGCGCCAGGCATCGCCTTCGCGGCGGGGTGTGATGGTACGCAAGCTGTCGGCGATCGCCCTGGGATCGGTTGAAAGAGCCACGCCTTGCTTATTTTTGGCGCCGATGACGGAGACGGTGACAGTCGCGGTGAGCGGAACCCCGTCGAAGTTCTCCGCCATGCAGCCCATGTAGAGGGCACCAGAATCGTGGGCTTCCTTCGCCATTTTGCGAAGGATGTTGGTCAAGTCAGCACGATGCGCGCCTAGGTCAGGAATTTCGCGGACTCGCTCGTCGACAAGGGCGCGGATGGTGCCTTCGCGACCTTCGGGACGAATGTCGAACTCCCACCAGGAATCCGGCACGGAGAGGGAGAGGCCAACTGGCGCTGAGGGCCGGGGAGTCGGGCTGCTCATGGGGACTTTTCTCTTCTTGGTGTGGGCATATTCGCCGGGTCAACAACTATGCTTGGTAGCTGGCATCAGATCACGACATAGGGATACGCAAATCATCGGTCATAATCGAAAGCAGCCTGCTCTTCTCAATTTCCGGCGGCCTGTAGTCGAAAGACCTGATGCGTGACAGGAATTCAGCGGGCAGGTCGATGTGATGTGTCTCGACGTAATAGGCGAGGTCTTCGCGCCACAGCCATTCGCCATCAGTGTAGAGAGAGCCGATACCGGAAAGAAGCGGTGCGTCAGGGTCCAGGACGTCGGGACCCGCGCTCATCTCGCTCCAAATGCCCGTGCCGCTGCGAAGGTAGGAGAGGACGCGATCTTGGTCCGGAATGCTCACTCGGTGGGTGAATTCCCGGATGGAGCCGGACGTAGGGAATCCCCATCCTGGTGAGAGCTCTTCGAAAAAACCTGCGACCTTGATCATTGTTCCTCGTCGGGGTGTGCGAGACAGATGGGTAATGAAGCGAGGTTACTCAGGCCATGGGTAGGAAAGTCAGCCATGAACCGTTCTGGAGAGGATCGCGTCTTCTCCCGCCATCCCCTTGATGTCGCGCAGGACCCTGGATACATCGTCGGCGAAATCATGCAGGTTCTTCGCAAGCTTGCGGACGCGGTCCGGATAACCGGGGGTTGGGTCCTTGTCCAAGTCCAGGACGTGCCAATCCGCCGGACGATTCCCCGCCATTCCACAACCCCCGCAGAACCTGCAGTGCTTGCACTCGAAAGCGCATACGAAGCTATCGCACCCGTGTTGCTATTGGGACGCCGGTGGTGATCTGTACGGTTCCGGGGCGCCGTCTGGCCAGTCCGCGCCGGTCAATGTCGCCGTCAGGCGTCCCTCCTCGTGGTTCACGGCGACGTCCATGCCTTTCGCGGCTGCGCTGGCGAAGGCGGCCGGTGGGCTGGTGTCGAGGAGGAAGGCGAAGTGGAGGGTGAAGGGGGGTGTGTCTTCGTCCGGGGTTCCGTCTGCGTCGAGTTGGAGGTTGGCCCTCCATGCCGCCTGGCAGAGGACTGAGACGAACCGCCCCAGGAAGTCGGCGTGCAGAAGGTCGTCGGCGTGGTCGATCAGGACCGCGACGTCCTTCGTCTCGCCGCCGTGGCCGTGCCAGTCGTGGAGGCAGTCCACGAGGGCGTCCCAGTTGTGGCCGAAGTAGGCGGGGAAGGAAAGCCTTTCGGCGAAGGCGGCGAACAGGGCGGTCGGCTTTCGCAGTTCTCTGCCGTCCAGGCGGATCACTCGGCCGCCCAGCTTCTGGAGCGAGGCGGTCTCCGTGCTCAGCCATGGGTCGTCGTGTCGTGCGAAGACGACCCATGGTGAGCGTCGGCGGGTCAGGGTGGCGCTGGTGTCCATGGTGTGGAGGTCCTGGACGGTCAGCGGTTGATCGACTGGACTTCCTGGACGTCCATGTCCTGGGTCGTCTCGAAGGTGCCCTCCGGCAGCATGTGCTTGCCGTCGTTGTCCGAGCCCTCCCAGCTGATCTCCCAGGTGATCGACGCCTTCAGCTCGTACGGCTTGCCGTCCGTGGCGCGGAGGTAGCTGATGCCGCACGGCGGGTCCTGCTTCGACTTGCCCTTGGTGTAGGGCGTACCGATGCTGCCGTCTTCGTTGATCTCGCATTCGCCCGATGCGGGGAAGGTCTCCGCGTCAGCCGTACCGGGTTCGAGGTGAAGGCTCTTCGGCTTCGCCGTGGTTTCCGCCCAGAGGTTGGTGTGCGGGAGGTCCGCGCGCACCTTGACGTCCTTGAAAGTGCCCTTGTCCAGCCAGACCCAAGTGGGCAGATTCACCGTCGACTTGGCCTCCGGCTTCAGCTCGACCTTGGTGTCGGGGACCTTCACCTTGTCGTAGGCGTACTCAGCGAGCATCTCCGGCGTTGGCGCGTTCGGGATGTCGGGGACCGTTCCCGCGTCCTGCCAGAACATGATGCGGCCGCAGTCCCAGGAATCCGGGTGGGTGTCGTCCGGTGCGACGCCGCGCCAGAAGTAGCCGTCCTTGCCGATGTTGTAGTTCTTGTAGCCCTCTGCGTAGCTGTTCTCGTCGTCGAAGTTGTCGTTGGCCTCGCCCTTGTCGTAGTGATCGATGAAGATCGCGTCCGACCAGAACTCGTGGATGCCGGCGTCGTTGACGTCTCCGGCTTCCGCGGCCTTCTTGAGCTGCTCGGGCGTGTAGGCGGGCTCGTACCAGCAGACCGGAGGCTCCCAGTTGGGGTCGATCGGCGCCAGGTTCCCCTTCTTGCCGCCTCCTCCCCCTCCGCCCTTGTAAGAGATCTTGATCGAGGAGTGCGTGACACCGGCCCCGAGGTTGCCTTCGTCGTCCACGCTCCCGCCTTCGTGGCCCGGTCCGCCCAGCGCGAACGCGGGCGAGGGAACGAGAGCGGAGACGATCGCCAAGGGTGTGATCACCCGTACGACGGTGGTGCGTATGGTGCTGCGAGTGGAGCGCATGATCAGCATCCCCCTGGGTCGGTCTCCACCGAGGTGGTCTTCCAGACGCCGTTGTCGCCCTTCTCCAGAGCGGTGCGGTACTGGACCTTGGGGGACTCGCCCTCGGGGGTCCCCTCCTTCTTGCCGGTCTTGAGGTCCTTGCTGTAGCCCTTGCTCTCGTCCACGCAGTAGAAGAGCGTCGCCCGGCCCTTCTCGCGGATCTCTGCCTCGGGGCTGTAGGCCTTGACCTCGCCGGTGATCGTCATCCCCTTGTAGCCCGCGACCCACTCCTCGCCGGTGGCGAGGGCGGACCGGGCGCTGTAGAAGGCCAAGTAGCCGGCCTTGGGGTCGGCCTCACCGATCGCGGCATACGTCCCGCGGAGCCGCTCCTTGCCGTCGTCCAGGATCGACTGGATCTTCGGGTCGCTGTCGGTCCAGCCCGCGAAGTCAGCCTTGAAGGACTCCGGCAGTGTGATCTTGGGACGGTTGACGTCCGACGACGGCGAGGCGGTGGCGGACGGCTTGTTCGACCCCTGCCCCGCCCCCTCGATCTTGTCCGAGGAGTCGTCGCTCCCGCCGCCCCCGCAGGCAGTCAGCAGCAAGGTCGTGCTCGCTGCCAGGGCGGCGAGGGCGGGCATGGAACGACGGGCCACGATTGCAGTCCCCCAGGGTTGGCTGAGTCGGCGGAGTTCGACGTGCGTGCAGGAAAGGCGGAGTTCGGCGTGTGTGCACGAGAAAATGAAGCCGAACGAAGTTATCAGGTGTGGGTTACCAGTACTGGTGGGACTTGTGAAGGCTCTCGCGTTCCGTGCGGTGACGGAAGCGAAGGGTCTTCAAGTGCTACGGGGACGCAGCGAACCCGTGCCGGAACTGTGACGCCCGGGGGTGAATGGCTGGTGCCGCCTGCCCTGAGCGGGAGGGCGGGGAGTGGGCCGGAGTTGCACCTTCCGCCCAACTCGGGCGTAAACGGGCGGCCGTATGGCCCCAAGGGGAGCTAGCGGAACCCGCTGCCCCTGTCTGACCTTCGGCCCCTTCCGTACCATCGCCTCAGTACGCTCAGCCCATCGCGGCACAGACCGCTGACCGCTGATCCCTAACCGCTCCCTCTCAGAGGACAACAGGACACCCGCCATGGCGCGCACCACTTCAAGTTCGACAGGCGGCCCGTCGGCTCCACGGAACCGGACGCCGCAGCCGCTGCCCCGGCGTCGTCGTACGTTCGGGGACTTCGTCAAGGCGTTCCTCGCCTTTGTCGCGTTGGCCGCGCTCGTCTTCGGCGTGCCTGGTGCCCTCGCGATCGCCGTGGGGTGGCCGCTTCCGGGCGGTATGCCCTCGCTGGACTGGTTGCAGCAGGAGATCACGGTCGGGACGTTCATCAACGTACTGACCGTCGTCGTCTGGCTCGCCTGGGCCCAGTTCACCGCCTGCGTGCTGGTGGAGGTCAAGGCCGCGCTCTCCGGAGTGGGGATGCCGGGTCGCGTTCCCGGCGCCGGCGGCAGCCAGCTCCTGGCCCGCCAACTCGTCGCCGCCCTGCTCCTGGTGGGCGCCACCGCCGCCAGCTTCGCGCCGGGGCTCTCGCAGTTCGGGCAGTCGCTGGAGGGGAATCAGAAGCCGGCGAGCGCCGCTTCCGCCCAGCAGACGCCGGGTGGTCTCTTCGGGCAGGAGCAGGCCGGGAGCGCCGCCGGTGCCGTCGCCGAGCAGGCCGAGCAGGCCGCCGAGCGGGCGGGCACCAGCGCCAAGGACGGGGACACCAAGTACTACCGGATCCAGCCGCCCGAAGGCCGTCACCACGACTCCATGTGGGAGATCGCCGAGCGGCACCTCGGGGACGGGCGGCGGTACAAGGAGATCTACCAGCTCAACAAGGACCGGGAGCAGCCCGACGGTTCCCGCCTGTCCGAGGCCAGCCTCATCCGGCCCGGCTGGATCATGGAGATGCCGGCGGACGCGCACGGCGGCGAGCTCGTCGAGATGCCCGACGAGGCGCCCAAGGTCTCGCAGGACGTGAAGGAGCAGATCTCCGACTACGCCAAGTCCGGGGATCACCAGCAGGGCGGCGGGCAGCAGGGTGGCGGCGCCAAGGAGCAGGGCGGCGGTGGATCCGTCGACCGCGACACCGCGCACATCACGATTCCCGAGCAGCGGCCTTCCGACGGCGCCGGGCAAGGGCAGCAGGAAGCCCCCGTCGCCGGCAGCGGCAGCGAGTCGGAAGGGTTCTCCTTCGGGCTGCCCGAGGCCCTCATCGGTGCGCCTCTCCTCGCCGCCGGTCTGCTCGGCGCGCTCGGACGCCGTCGCCGTCACGCGCTGTGGCAGTCGGCCATGGGTGCCGTCGGCGGGCGTCGCGGCATGGAGCCGCCGACGCCGACCGGGGGCGCCGCCGATGTGCAGGACGCGCTGCTCGTGGGGGCCGACCCCGAGGGCGTACGGCTGCTTGATCTGTCGCTCCGCGGCCTCGCCGCCGCCCTCGCCGAGGAGTCGCGGCCTCTGCCGACCGTCTACGCGGCCTGGCTCAGCAACGGCGACCTGCACCTCCAGCTCGCGCAGCCCGCGGGACGGCCGCCCGCTCCTTGGCAGTTGGGGCAGGACCAGACGTTCTGGATGCTGGCGCGGACCGATGCCGAGCGGTACGAGGACGTGGACACCGCCGCTCCCTACCCGGGGCTCGTCAGCCTCGGCACACTCGACGACTCGCGGCTGCTGCTCAACCTCGAAGCCGTGCCCGGTGTCGTCTCGCTGAGCGGGCGCGAGGCCGACCGTGCCGCCGTCTTCGCCTCCGTGGCCGCCGAGCTCGCCACCAACGGCTGGTCCGACCGCATGACCATCACCCTCGTCGGCTTCGGGCAGGACCTGACGCCGCTCGCGCCCAACCGGCTGCGCCACCTCGACGACATCGAGGCGCTCATCGAGACGATGGAGGCCGAGACGCGGCAGCGGCGCGGGGCCCTCGGGGCGGCCGGGCACGACTCCGTGCTCACCGGCCGTACGGGGCCCGCCCAGCACACCCGCTGGGCGCCGCATCTGGTGCTGCTCGCCGCGGAGCCCGAAGGGGACGACGCGGTGAAGCTCGCCGAACTGGCCGCCGACGCGGGCCGGTTGGGCATCGGGTACCTGGTCGGCACCGAGTCCGGTGACCTGCCGGGTGCCGCCTGGGAGATGGAGATCACCCCCGAGGGCAAGCTCCTCGCCCCGCTGCTCGGCCTCGAGCTGGAGGCGCAGGCGCTGCCCGAGGCACAGCAGCGTGCCGTCGTGGAGCTGTTCGTCGACGCCGATCCCGGTGAGGGCGGCACTTCAAGTTCCGGTTCCGGGCGTACGGCGGCCGCACCGCCGTTCCTCGTCGACGTCACCGAGCAGGGGCGGCCCGCGGTCTACGCACGCCTCGTCGGCACGTACGAGATCATCGGCCTCGACACGCCGGACGGCGAGCGCAGCCCGCTGATGCACGAGGCGCTCGCGCTGCTCCTGCTGCACCGCGAGGGCGTGCACCCGCGGGTGCTCTCCTCCGCGCTGTGGCCGCGTGGCGCCACCGAGGACGTACGGGACGCGCTCATCGAGCGGCTGCGGGGCTGGCTCGGCACCGAGCCGGACGGCACGCCGCGGCTGAAGGCGGACCGGAGCGGGCGGCTCACGCTCGCCAAGTCCGTGGTCTCCGACCTGGATGTGCTGCGGTCGCTGTACCACGAGGCGACTCAGGGGCGCGGGGCCAACAGCCGGGCCGTGCGCGGGCGGATGCTCACCGACGCGCTGGTGCTCGTACGCGGGCCGCTGCTCTCGGACCGGCCGCAGGGGCGGTACGGGTGGCTCACCCACGAGATCATCGACGCGCAGCTGCCGCTGCTTGTGGCCGACATCGGGCTCGCGCTCTCCGAGTTCCACCTGGAGAAGGGGCGCGCGGAGAAGGCCATCGAGGCGTTGAACGCCTCGCTGAATTCCGCGCCGGGGGACGAGCGGCTCTGGAACGAGTTGCTGCGGGGGACTCACGCGGTGGGTGATCCTGCCCGCCTTCAGCGGGTTGCCGCCGATCTTGTCGCGCGGAGTGGGGCGCGGGGTGTGCCACCCCGTACGGAAGCTTTGCTGGACGAGCTGCTTCCTACCTGGCGCAGTGGCCTCACCGCGGTCAGCTGACACCCCGCTGAATCGGAACGGGAAGTCGACCTCTTGTTGCTGATCCTCGTCCTCGGCGGCGCCCTCTGGGGCGCCGCCGCCGGGCTCCTCGTGCCCCGTGCCGCCTACCGCCTCTCCGTGGCGCCCGACGAGGCGTGGCGGGCGAGTTGCCCCGACGGGCATCCCGTCGGCGGCTGGGTCGGGCTCGCGCGGTGCGGGGACGACGGGACCCGCTACGGGCCCCGGACCACGACCGTCGCCCTCGCCACCGCGCTCGTCTGCGCCGCCCTCGCCGCCGCCACGGGCCCCCGGCCCGAGCTGGCCGTCTGGCTCCTGCTCGCGCCCTTCGGGGTGCTGCTCGCCGTCGTGGACTTCGGGGTGCACCGGCTGCCCGACGTGCTGACCCTGCCGCTCGCCGGGGCCGCGCTCGTGCTCCTCGGGGGCGCGGCGCTGCTCCCCGAGCACGCCGGGTCCTGGATCCACGCGCTCTACGGAGGGCTCGCGCTCGGCGGCGCGTACTTCGTGCTCTTCCTCATCAGCCCGAACGGCATGGGCTTCGGCGACGTGAAGCTGGCGCTCGGCCTCGGTGCCGTCCTCGGCTGGTACGGCTGGGGCGGGGTGCTGCTCGGCACCTTCGCCGGGTTCCTGCTGGCCGCGCTGTACGGCGGATTCCTGGTCGTCGCTCGCCGCGCCGGGCGCAAGACGGCGATCCCGTTCGGGCCCTTCCTGATCGGCGGGGCGCTCCTTGGGCTGCTCGCCGGGGCGTACGCCGCCTGACGTCAGGCGGCCGGACGGGCTGGCGTACGCTGAATCAGTCCGTCAAGAACCCTTACGAAAGGGACGCCCCGGTGACCGAGAAGGCCGACCTTCAGTCCGTCCTCGACCGTGCCGCCGAAGGCGGGCGGATCAGCGCCGAAGAGGCGCTCGACCTCTACCGCGATGCCCCGCTGCACGCGCTCGGCGCAGCCGCCGACGCGATCCGCCGCCGCCGGTACGCCGGGACCGAGCACATCGCGACGTACATCATCGAGCGGAACATCAACTACACGAACGTCTGCGTGACGGCGTGCAAGTTCTGCGCCTTCTACGCCGCCCCGAAGGACACGAAGAAGGGCTGGACGCGCGACCTCGACGACATCCTGCGGCGCTGCGCCGAGACCGTCGAGCTCGGTGGCACGCAGGTCATGTTCCAGGGCGGGCACCACCCGGACTTCGGCGTCGAGTACTACGAAGAGCACTTCTCGGCGATCAAGAAGAACTTCCCGCAGCTGGTCATCCACTCCCTCGGCGCCTCCGAGGTCGAGCACATGGCCCGCATCTCGAAGGTCTCCGCCGAGGAGGCGATCCAGCGCATCCACGCCGCCGGGCTCGACTCCTTCGCCGGTGCCGGCGCCGAGCTGCTGCCGGCCCGCCCGCGCAAGGCCATCGCCCCGCTCAAGGAGAGCGGCGAGCGCTGGCTCGAGATCATGGGGATCGCGCACGACCTCGGCGTCGAGTCGACGTCCACGATGCTCATGGGTACGGGCGAGACCAACGCCGAGCGCATCGAGCACCTGCGGATGATCCGCGACCTGCAGGACCGGACCGGAGGCTTCCGGGCCTTCATCCCGTACACGTACCAGCCGGAGAACAACCACCTCAAGGGCCGGACCCAGGCCAGCATCTTCGAGTACATCCGCATGATCGCGATCTCGCGGATCTTCCTCGACAACGTGGCCCACATCCAGGGTTCCTGGCTGACCACCGGCAAGGAGGCAGGGCAGCTGACCCTGCACTACGGCGCGGACGACCTCGGTTCGGTGATGCTGGAGGAGAACGTCGTCTCCTCCGCCGGTGCCAAGCACCGCAACAACCTGCGCGACATGATCGACATGATCCGCACCGCGGACCGTGTCCCGGCCCAGCGCGCCACGACGTACGAGCACCTCGTCGTGCACGACGACCCGGCGAACGACCCGACCGACGAACGCGTCGCCTCGCACATCTCCTCAACAGCGATCGAGGGCGGCACGGCTCACCCCGAGCTGAAGCTCCTCGCCACCAACTGAGGCCGTCTTGCGCACACTTCACGTCGCCGAGGGGACACCGGAGGCGGCGGTCCTGGTCGACGGGGCGAGCATCGCCGCCGTCGGCCCGTACGAGGAGCTGGCCGCCGCGCACCCGGCGGCCCGCGTCCGGCGCTGGCCCGGCATCCTCACCCCGGGCCTGCTCAACGTGTACGGCCCCGAGCTCCTGGAGGCCACCTACCACCCCGACCCGCGGGAGGCCGACCGGCTCGGCACGGAGCCCATCGGCGGGGAGCGTGCGCGGGCGATCTTCCGCGCCGACCCGTCCCGCCTGGGCGCCAGCGCGCGCCGGGGTGTACAGCGGCTCTTCGCGCACGGCACGGTGGCCGTCGCGGGCGAACTGAAGGCCCGACCCGTCCTGGACACCGTCCGCAGGGCGGGCCTCGCGGTGGGCCGGCGCCCGGATCGGCTGCCGGGCCCCGCGTCCCTGTCGCCGACCCCCCTGGTCCTCCTGCCGCCCCTGACGACGGGCGCCCCCGCCCGCTTCGCGATCTTCGACGTGACCGATCGGGCCGATCTGGTGCGGCAGGGCGCGGGAGCATGTGTGGCAACGGTGGTGGGCGGCAGAATGGTGTACCGAGCCAGCTGAGAACAGCCCAGCCTGAGGGCAGCCCCGAAGGGGCGCCCTCAGGGGCGCGGGGAACTGCGCGAGCAACCACACCCCACCCGCACCCGCCGGACGCCCCGCCCCGGGCAGCCGCCCCCGCGAAAAGCCTGCCGCAGGCGAAGAGCCGCCCTCAGGGGCGCGGGGAACTGCGCGAGCAACCACACCCCACCCGCACCCGCCGGTCACCCCGCCCCGGGCAGACGCTCCCGCGAAAAGCCCGCCGCAGGCGAAGAGCCGCCCATAGGGGCGCGGGGAACTGCGCGAGCAACCACACCCCACCCGCACCCGCCGGTCACCCCGCCCCGGGCAGACGCTCCCGCGAAAAGCCTGCCGCAGGCGAAGAGCCGCCCATAGGGGCGCGGGGAACTGCGCGAGCAACCACACCCCACCCGCACCCGCCGGACGCCCCGCCCCGGGCAGACGCTCCTGCGAGAGAGGCCGCCGCAGGCGAAGTAGCCCGCCGCAGGCGAAGAAGCCCGCCGCAGGCGAAGCGGGCCGCCGCCAAGACAGAAGACCGGCCTGACACAATGGCCGGGTGACCCGCGCATCTCTGGACAAGCAGCCGCACGAAGTCGCCTCGATGTTCGACGACGTGGCGGAACGGTACGACCTCACGAACGACGTGCTGTCGCTCGGGCAGGCCAGGCTGTGGCGCAAGGAGGTCGCGAAGGCCGTCGACGCGCGCCCCGCGCAGAAGGTCCTGGACCTGGCCGCGGGCACCGCCACCTCGTCGCAGCCCTTCGCGCAGGCGGGCGCGTACGTCGTGCCCTGCGACTTCTCGCTCGGCATGCTGCAGGTCGGCAAGGCACGCCACCCCTGGATGCCGTTCACGGCGGGGGACGCGACGAAGCTGCCGTTCAAGGACGACACGTTCGACGCCGTCACGATCTCCTTCGGCCTGCGCAACGTCAACGAGACGGTCCAGGCACTGCGGGAGATGTACCGCGTGACGAAGCCGGGCGGCCGGGTCGTCATCTGCGAGTTCTCGCACGCGACGTGGGCGCCGTTCCGCACGGTCTACGAGGAGTACCTGATGCGGGCGCTGCCGCCGGTGGCGCGCACGGTCTCCTCCAACCCCGACGCGTACGTCTATCTCGCGGAGTCCATCCGCTCCTGGCCCGACCAGCCGACGCTGGCCGCGCGGTTGCAGGAGGCGGGCTGGTCGAAGGTGGCGTGGCGGAATCTGACGGGCGGCGTCGTGGCGCTGCACCGGGGGTTCAAGGCCTAGGCCTGCCGTTTTCTCCGGAGGGACAGGGAATGCGGAGATTCCCTCGCCGTGAACCGAGTTGACGGGAACCAGCCGCCGGGCAAGATGTGTCCGTTGTGGTACGACTCCGCCGACGCGGCGGTGTCGACGCGAAGCCGCTCTTTCGCGTCGGCCGCCGCGGGACCGTTCGGCACGGGTCGGCCTTTCCGGTCATCTCCCCACTGACGGAGCGTTCCCATGGCGTCGCATTGCCCTCACTGCGGGGCACCCACTCCTGATGAGGCCCGCTTCTGCATGAAGTGCGGGCGAGAGCGTCCGCGTGACACGACGGTGGACGCGGGGCCCGTGGACATGCCCGCGGCGGAGCTGGGGGAGCCGACCTCCGCGGACGCGGCGCCGGTGGAACCCGAGACCGGTGAGCGTGCGGGTGAACCCGCGGGCGAATCCGCGGGCGAGGCGTCGGACTCCAGACGTACGCCTGCAAGTGAGCCCGAGAGCAAGCCTGCAAGCAAACCTGCAAGCAAGCCCGAGAGCGAGCCCGCAAGTACGTCTGAAACCGCGCCTGAAAGCACCCCCGAAGGGCCTGGCTTCACCGCAACTGACCACCCCGCGCCCGCACTTCCCCCAACCGACCACCCCGCGCCCGCACTTCCCCCGCCCCCGCCCCCACCCGCGTACGTACCGGGGGCGCCCGCCGGGCCCTCGCCGCTCGGCGCCTTCCTCGGGCGGGCGTTCCGCGGGGACTGGGCCGGGGCCGCGCAGGCCGCGCTGTGGCCGGTCGGCCTTGTGCTCGTCGCGGCCGTCGCGCTCGCCCTTCCCACCTACGGGCAGGGCGACGGTGACGTCGTCGTCGGGTTCGGCGACCGGCTTCGGATCGCCCTCGCGACGCTGCTCCAGGCAGTGGGCGGCGGCTTCGAGATCTCCGGGAGCGAGCGGCAGCAGTCGTCCCTCTTCGGAGATGAGAGCTCCAGCGTGGACGTCGCCTTCGACGGCAGTGCCGCGCTGCATCTCATTCCGCTCACCGTCACCGCCCTGTGGATCGGGGCCCTCTTCATCGGCGTACGCCTCCTGCGCACCCGTGTCCTCCTGCGCGCCGGGGGCCTCGGTGGCGGCACGGCCGGGCTCGAAGCCGCTGTGCGCGTCACCCTGTTGGTGACCGCGGGCACGCTGACGCTCAGCCTCTTCGCGCAGCCCGAGATCGAGGGCGTCGAGCTCTCCTCGTCCCCGGCGCTCGCCGCGCTCGGCGCGCTCGTGCTCGGTCTCGCCGTCTCCTGCGGTGTGCTGCACCGCGACGACCTTGGCCCGTGGCTCGCCCAACGCCCGGCCCTGCAGGCGGCGTTCCGCGCCACCGGCACCGCGCTGCGCGCGCTCGCCATCGTCCTCGTCGTCTGCTCGCTCGTCGCGTTCATCAGCCTCGCCCAGATCGACGACCTCGAAGGCCTAGCCGACCTCGACGACACCGATGTGTCCCCCCTGCTCATCGCCCTGCTCCTGCTGCCGAACCTGGGCGTCGCCGCCCTCGGCCTCGGCTGGGGAGCGCCGTTCGGTGCTTCGGTGGAGGGGAGCAGTTCGGCGTACGGCGGTGGCCGCGAGAGCGAGTCCTTCGGGCTCTCCGAGCTGGGGGACGTCGCCAACGACTGGGCCGTCGTCGGGGCGCTGGCGCTCGGCCTCGTGTGCGCGCTGGTCATCGGCCTGCTCGCCGCGCGGCGCTCCGCGCACCGGGGAGAGCAACTGCTCGCCGGCGGTATCTTCTTCGGGCTGTTCCTGCTCCTCGCCGGGGTCGGCGGGTTGAGCGTCGACGCGACCGGCAGCGCCTCGTCGGAGTTCGGCGGCGGCGGAGGCGGGAGCGGCTCGGGCGACGGCAGCTTCGAGGTGGGCGTGAGCGTGCCGGACGCGCTGCTGTTCGGGCTGCTCTGGGTGTTCGCCGCGGTGCTCGTCGCGCCGTTCCTGCTGCAACTCGCGGGGCAGCGGCCGGGATTCGGCGTGGTGCCGATGCCGTCGGTCCCGCCACTGCCGAGCGGCGCCGCGGGCGCGTCGGGCGCCCCCGACGCACCTGGTTCGGTGGCCACCGCGCCCACCGAGAGCGCCATCGGTGTCGTGGGACCGGTCTCAATGGACAAGCAGACGCCGGGAGTTGCCCCGGCCCCGGGAGCCACCCCGGCACTCCAGCCCGCGTACGACCCGGCCGCGAACCCCGCCTACGCCCCCACGGGCTACGACCCCCACGCCTTCCAGCTGCACCAGCAGCCGCCCGCCCCGCCCGAGCGCCGCACCGCCCTCTGGGTCGCCACGCTCACCGCCGCCTTCGTCATCGGCAGCGGCATCGCGGCCGGCGTCCTGCTCTGGCAGGACAACAACGACGGTTCCGCCGACAAGGCGGGAGGCAAGGACGACAAGCCCGCCGTCAGCCGCAGCCAGGACCCCACCCCGGCGCCCACGCCGTCCCCCTCGGACCTCCCGACGGACAGCACGGAGGACCCGGAGGTGGAGCCGAGCGCGAGCCCGGACACCGTGGACGACGCTCCCGAACCGCCCGCGGGCTTCGATCTGGTGTCCGACGTGAGCGGCTTCGAGTTCGCGGTGCCCGACGGCTGGTCCCGGCAGGGTGAGGAGCGTCCCGGCCAGGTCGTGTACGCAGGGTCGACCGGCCCGGAGCAGTTCATCGTCGGCGTGGTCCCGAACGCCCCGTACACCTCGTACGAGAACTTCACGACCATCGAGAAGGACGCCAAGAAGGACCCGAAGAAGTCGGACTACCAGCGGTTGCGGCTTGAGCCGAACACCTTCCAGGGGCGCAGCGGCGCGATCTGGGAGTACACGTACACCGACACGGCGGGCCGCGAGATCCACGCGGTGAACCAGAGTTACGTCGCGGACAACGGCACCGAGTACGCCATCCAGCTCTCGTGGCGCGCGGACCATTGGCCCGCGGGTGAGGGCGAGGAGAACCACCGGGTCGCTCTCGAGAACTGGCGGATCAACGGCTGAGGTGCCAGGCCCCCCGCCCTGGGGCGGGGGGCCTGCGGCACTACAGCACGAGGCGGAAGGTGTGGGCCTCCCGCTTCGAGGGCGTCGTGAAGGTCTCGGCCAGCTCCATGCCGAGCCGCCGGGTCACGGCCGCGGATCGTGCGTTGCGGACGTCGACCATCGCCACCACGTCCCGCACGCCCGCGGCCCGCACCCGCTCCAGGGTGGCCTCCGCGGCGGCGGTCGCGTATCCCTTGCCCCAGGCGGCGCGGGTGAGCCGCCAGCCGATCTCGATCGCGCCCTTGGGTCCCCATTCGTGCGGCCAGGGCTGCGCTCCGGTGAAGCCGATCGGCTCGCCGTCCGCGTCGAGCAACGTCCAGAAGCAGAAGCCGAGTTCGGCGTCGTGTCTGCGCTGCCGGGCGGTCAGCTCCTCGTACACGGAGAGCTCGGCCGACGCGCCGGTGCCGAAGAATTGCATGACCTCCGGGTCGTCGAAGAGCCGGTGCCAGACGAACGCGTCCTCGTGGGTCGGGACACGCAGCTGTACGGCGGGCAGGGTCTTGGTCGGCAGTGCCTGCTTTGTCACGGGTGGCCCTTCGGCTGGCTGATCGGTACCGCTGCATAGACTGCCCATAACCCGTGCCCGTCGGCACACAGATTTCGAGCCTTGGGGAGAACCCGCCGTGACCGAGCCCCAGCCCCTCACCGAACACACCGCTGATGTGATCGTCGTCGGGGCCGGGCCAGCCGGTTCCACGACCGCCTATTACCTGGCGAAGGCCGGACTCGACGTCCTGCTCCTGGAGAAGACCGCGTTCCCCAGGGAGAAGGTCTGCGGCGACGGCCTGACGCCGCGCGCCACCAAGCAGCTGGTGTCCATGGGGATCGACATCTCCGAGGAGGCGGGCTGGCTGCGGAACAAGGGCCTGCGCATCATCGGGGGCGGCGTCCGGCTCCAGCTCGACTGGCCGGAACTCGCCGCCTACCCCAACTACGGCCTGGTCCGTAAGCGCGACGACTTCGACGAGCAGCTCGCCAACCAGGCGCAGAAGGCGGGCGCCCGCCTGCACCAGCGCTGCAACGTCGGTGCCCCGATCATCGACGACCGCACGGGCCGCATCACCGGCGTGCACGCCAAGCTCGGCGAGGAGAAGACCCCGGTCACCTTCCACGCCCCGCTGGTGGTCGCCGCCGACGGCAACTCGACCCGGCTCTCCCTCGCGATGGGCCTGCACCGCCGCGAGGACCGCCCGATGGGTGTCGCGGTCCGTACGTACTTCACCTCGCCCCGCCACGACGACGACTACCTGGAGTCCTGGCTGGAGCTGTGGGACCGCCGCGGCGCCGAGGACCGGCTCCTTCCCGGCTACGGCTGGGTCTTCGGCATGGGCGACGGCACGTCGAACGTCGGGCTCGGCATCCTCGACTCCTCCTCCGCCTACAAGGAGCTGGACTGGCGCGAGGTGTTGAAGGCCTGGTGCGCCTCGATGCCGGAGGAGTGGGGCTACACCCCGGACAACATGACGATGCCGATCCGCGGCGCCGCCCTGCCGATGGCCTTCAACCGCCAGCCGCACTACACCAAGGGCCTGCTCCTGGTGGGCGACGCGGGCGGCATGGTGAACCCCTTCAACGGCGAGGGCATCGCGTACGCCATGGAGTCCGGGCAGATCGCGGCGGACGTCATCGTCCAGGCGCACGCCCGCCAGACCCCCGGCCAGCGCGAACTCGCCCTCCAGCGCTACCCGAAGGTCCTCAAGGACACCTACGGCGGCTACTACACGCTGGGCCGCGCCTTCGTGAAGCTCATCGGCAACCCGAAGGTCATGAAGATCGCCACGCAGCGCGGTCTGACGCACCCGATGCTGATGCGGTTCACGCTGAAGATGCTGGCCAACCTCACCGACCCGACGGGCGGCGACGCGATGGACCGCATCATCAACGGCCTGAGCAAGGTGGCCCCGAAGGCGTGAGCGTCTGTCCGATTTGCCCTCGCCCCGTGGGTGGTACGAGGCTGGTCGCATGATTTTCATCGCAGTCAAGTTCACCGTCCGCCCCGAGTACGCCGACAGCTGGCTGGAGCGGACCGCCGAGTTCACGCGGGCCACGCGTGCGGAGGAGGGCAACCTCTTCTACGACTGGTCCCGCAGCGTCGACGACCCCAACCAGTTCGTCCTCCTGGAGGGCTTCGCCTCCCAGGAGGCGGGCGCGGCGCACGTCGGCTCCGACCACTTCAAGGCCGGCATGGAGACGATGTCCGGGTTGATCGCGTCGACCCCCGAGATCATCCACACCGAGATCCCGGGCAGCAGCTGGTCCGAGATGGGCGAGTTGTCGCCGAAGGGCTGAAACGCCCACGCCTCTCTTCACGCGGGGCGCACAGTTTCACGTGAGGCGCACAGCTTCACGTGAGGCGCTCAGGGCGCACGGAAGGGCCGGGAACCCCGCTGGGGGGTTCCCGGCCCTTCTGGGTTGCTGTGAGGGGCCCTCAGAGGACGCGCACGGCGCCGTCGGCGGGGTAGCCCGACAGATCCTGGACGACAACGCCCTTGCTGGGGTTGGCGGCGTCGAGGTACTGACCGTTACCGATGTACACACCCACGTGGTACGCGGAGCCCGCGCCACCCCAGTAAAGGATGTCGCCCACCTGGACGTTGGAGAGCGAGACCGGCGTGCCGGACACCGACTGGTCCTGCGAGACGCGCGGAAGGTCCACGCCCGCCTGCTTGAACGCGGCCTGGACGAGGCTGGAGCAGTCCCAGGCGTTGGGTCCGGAGGCACCCATGACGTACGCGTCGCCGAGCTGGGCCTTGAGGAAGCTGATGACCGTGCCGACGCTGCCGCTGGCCGGGGCGGGCGCCTCGGCGGTGACGCCGGAGCCGGAGCCCGAGGCGCTGAGCGTCGTGCGCTCGGCGGAACGCGAGGCGCGCTCCTCCTCGGCCTTCTTCTTGGCGGCGGCCTCGGCCTTCGCCTTGGCCTCCGCCTTCTTCTCGGCGGCGGCCTGGTCTTCCTTGGCCTGCTTGGCGGCCTTCACGGCGGCCGCGTCCTGCTCGGCGCGGAGCTCGTAGCTGTCGGCGGTCTGCTGGGTGGCCTCAGCGGACTGCGCGATCTGCGTGGAGAGATCCGCGGTGAGCGTAGGCATTTCGATGGTCTCGGTCACCGGCTCGGCGGCGGTCGCCGTGCCAGCTGCCGCGGCCACTGCCAGGGTGCTGAGGACGCCACCGGCAACTCCGGCGCGCAGGGCCTGCTTCGTGGCGCTACGACGGGGCTTCCGGTGGCTGGGTATGTGAGCGGTGTGGGACATGAGAACAACCGCTATCAGGGAGTCAGGGTTCCCATCAAGAAACGTGGGGTGCGCCACAGTTGCCCGCGACGGCCTCGAATCCCGGGCGTGTCACTTCTTATTGACGCCGTAACGGGCAATGCGGACAACGGCGATCACGCCTGTGATCATGGGTTTTCTGCGATACGCCCGAATTGCCCGCGGACTACCACCGGTTGAGCCGGTTGGCCAAGCCCGGTTTCTTTGCCGTGCATTGGCGTGTGGCGCAGGTCACATGAGAAACCCTAGGGGATCTCCCTGAGATCACACCGAGACCTTCCTGAGATCTCCCGAAGAAATCAGGGGTGTTGTCCGTATGGGGGATCGGTGACGGATCGACGAGGAATCGACGGCGGATCGACGACGGCTCCGTGTCGGCGGGGGTGCTGGTCGACTCTCGCGCGGCCGACCGGCTCTCGCGCGTATGCCGATCCGATGACTCTCGCGCGTGTGTCGATCCGATCGTCATAAAGGTGATGCTTCGATCGCCTCGTCATAAAGGTGACGCTTCGATCGTGGTGAAGGTTTCACTTCGCTCGCCGTGGGGTTGTCGCTGCGGTTGTCGGTCCGGCCGCCGCGAAGGTGCCGCTTCGGTGGCTCGTGAATCTGTGCACGCGCGCGTGGCTGTCCACCTTCATCCATGCCCCTCCCGCCAAAGTGTGAATGAGCCGCCACTATCAAGCCAGGGCGTCCAGCGCCAATTTGCCTGCGGCGGCCATCGCTTGATAGGGCGACCCCCTCCCGACCAGCGGTAACTCGCCGAGATGTCACCTCTGGTGATCACTCAGGCGCTTCGCGTATGAAGATCACCGCTCATCCGACTTCATGATCCTTCGTCAGGTGGTGGAGATCACAAAGCCGTTGTCGCACCCCGTGTCGCAGATCACAGACCGGCGGGCATAAGATGCACGGCAGTTGGGCTTGTGACCTGCTTCACATGAACGCGATCTTCGTGGGGTGGGCCGCGGTCCGATGCAACCGCCAACAGTCAGTGCCGACTGAGAGGAGCGAGGAGCGTGAACGCCTATGCGCCCATCCTCGTGCTGGGAGCCCTCGGGGCAGGCTTTGCGATCTTCTCCGTGGTCATGGCCACGCTTATCGGTCCAAAGCGGTACAACCGCGCCAAGCTCGAGGCGTATGAGTGCGGTATCGAGCCGACGCCGACTCCGGCCGGCGGCGGGCGATTTCCCATCAAGTACTACCTGACGGCGATGCTCTTCATCGTCTTCGACATCGAGATCGTCTTCCTTTACCCCTGGGCCGTCACCTTCGACGCGCTGGGGATTTTCGGGCTCGTGGAGATGCTGCTCTTCGTGCTCACCGTCTTCGTCGCGTACGCGTACGTATGGCGGCGTGGCGGCCTGGAATGGGACTAAAGGTCTGAGGGGCCAAAGAGCATGGGACTCGAAGAGAAACTGCCGAGCGGTTTTCTGCTGACCACCGTCGAACAAGCCGCGGGCTGGGTGCGCAAGTCATCCGTCTTCCCCGCGACCTTCGGCCTCGCGTGCTGCGCCATCGAGATGATGACGACGGGAGCCGGGCGCTATGACCTGGCTCGCTTCGGCATGGAGGTCTTCCGCGGTTCGCCGCGGCAGGCCGATCTGATGATCGTGGCCGGGCGGGTGAGCCAGAAGATGGCGCCGGTCCTGCGGCAGGTCTATGACCAGATGCCCAACCCCAAGTGGGTCATTTCCATGGGGGTTTGCGCTTCATCGGGCGGGATGTTCAACAATTACGCGATTGTGCAGGGCGTGGACCACATTGTCCCTGTTGACATCTATTTGCCCGGCTGTCCGCCGCGGCCCGAGATGTTGATGGACGCGATCCTCAAGCTCCACCAGAAGATCCAGGGCGGCAAGCTCGGGGTCAACGCGGAGGAAGCGGCCCGCGAGGCGGAGGAGGCGGCCCTCAAGGCCCTCCCCACCATCGAGATGAAGGGGCTGCTGCGGTGAGCGACGCGCACGACGAACACGACGAGCACCGAGACGGGAACGGCGTCCCCGCTCCCCGCGACGAGGCCGGCAAGGTCATCGGCGTCCGCAGGGGCATGTTCGGCGCCAACAACGGCGGCGACACGTCCGGTTACGGCGGCCTGGTGCGCACGGTCACCCTGCCCGGCGCCTCCGCGCGCCCGTACGGAGGCTGGTTCGACGAAGTCGCGGACGAGCTGGAAGGAGCCCTGGAAGAGCAGGGTCTCCTTCCGGAGAACGCGATCGAGAAGACGGTCGTCGACCGCGACGAGCTCACCTTCCACATCGCGCGCGAGCACCTCGTCCGGGTCGCGCAGACCCTGCGCGACGACCCGGCCCTGCGCTTCGAGCTCTGCACGGGCGTCTGCGGCGTGCACTTCCTCGAGGACAAGGGCCGCGAGCTGCACGCCGTCTACCACCTGCGCTCGATCACCCACAACCGCCTGATCCGGCTCGAAGTCAGTGCCCCTGACGCCGATCCGCACGTCCCCTCGCTGGTCGCCGTCTATCCGACGAACGACTGGCACGAGCGCGAGGCGTACGACTTTTTCGGCCTGATCTTCGACGGTCACCCAGCCCTTACGCGGATCATGATGCCGGACGACTGGCAGGGCTTCCCGCAGCGCAAGGACTACCCCCTCGGCGGCATCGCCGTCGAGTACAAGGGCGCCCAGATCCCGGCTCCGGACCAGCGGAGGTCGTACAGCTGATGTCCACTTCACATGCCTCCGCCCGTGAGACGACCGAGGGGACTGTATATACAGTCACCGGCGGCGACTGGGACGAGGTCGTCCAGTCCGCCGCCCGGTCCGACGACGAGCGCATCATCGTCAACATGGGTCCGCAGCACCCCTCCACCCACGGTGTGCTCCGGCTCATCCTGGAGATCGAGGGCGAGACCGTCTCCGAGGCCCGCTGCGGCATCGGCTATCTGCACACGGGCATCGAGAAGAACCTCGAGTACCGCACGTGGACGCAGGGCACGACGTTCGTCACGCGCATGGACTACCTGACGCCGTTCTTCAACGAGGCGGCGTACTGCCTCGGCGTCGAGAAGCTCCTCGGCATCGAGGACCAGATCCCGGACCGCGCGTCGATCATCCGCGTGCTCCTGATGGAGCTCAACCGCCTCTCCTCGCACCTGGTGTGCATCGCCACCGGCGGCATGGAGCTGGGCGCGACGACGATCATGATCTACGGCTTCCGGGATCGTGAACTCGTTCTCGACATCTTCGAGCTGATCACCGGACTGCGCATGAACCACGCGTACATCCGGCCCGGCGGACTCGCCCAGGACCTGCCCCCGGGCGCGGTGGACCAGATCCGCGAGTTCGTGAAGAAGATGAGCAAGAACCTCGGCGAGTACGACAAGCTCGCCACCGGCAACCCCATCTTCAAGGCCCGTATGCAGGACGTCGGCTATCTCGACCTCGCGGGCTGCATGGCTCTCGGCGCCACGGGACCGGTCCTGCGCTCGGCCGGTCTGCCGCACGACCTGCGCAAGGCGCAGCCCTACTGCGGGTACGAGAACTACGAGTTCGACGTGCCGACCGCCGACACCTGCGACTCCTACGGACGCTTCCTGATCCGCCTGGAGGAGATGCGCCAGTCGCTGCGCATCGTCGAGCAGTGCCTCGACCGGCTCGCGCCGGGCCCGGTCATGGTCGGCGACAAGAAGATCGCCTGGCCCGCGCAACTGGCGCTCGGCCCGGACGGCCTCGGCAACTCGCTCGATCACATCAAGAAGATCATGGGCACCTCCATGGAGGCCCTGATCCACCACTTCAAGCTGGTGACCGAGGGCTTCAGGGTCCCGGCCGGTCAGGCGTACACCGCGGTCGAGTCGCCCAAGGGCGAGCTCGGGGTGCATGTCGTCTCCGACGGCGGCACCCGCCCCTACCGGGTCCACTTCCGCGACCCGTCCTTCACCAACCTGCAGGCCATGGCGGCGATGTGTGAGGGCGGCCAGGTCGCCGACGTCATCGTCGCCGTCGCGTCCATCGACCCCGTGATGGGAGGCGTCGACCGGTGACCACCACTCCCTCTTCGGAGCAGGGCACGGGCGTCAGCCTGGGCATGCCCCAACTCCCCGCCCCCGACTTCCCGGCCGACGTACGGGCCAGGCTCGACGCGGACGCCAAGGAGGTCATCTCCCGCTACCCGGACTCGCGGTCCGCGCTGCTCCCGCTGCTGCACCTGGTGCAGTCGGAGGAGGGCCACGTCACGCGCACGGGCATGGCCTTCTGCGCGGAGGTCCTCGGCCTGACCACCGCAGAGGTCACCGCGGTCGCGACGTTCTACACGATGTACCGGCGCAAGCCGTCCGGTGACTACCAGGTCGGCGTCTGCACCAACACGCTGTGTGCCGTCATGGGCGGCGACGCGATCTTCGAATCCCTCCAGGAACACCTGGGCGTCGGCAACGAAGGGACCACGGAGGACGGCAAGGTCACGCTGGAGCACATCGAGTGCAACGCGGCCTGCGACTTCGCGCCCGTCGTGATGGTCAACTGGGAGTTCTTCGACAACCAGACTCCCGAGACCGCCAAGCGGCTCGTCGACGACCTGCGCGCGGGCGTGCAGGTCGAGCCGACCCGCGGCGCCCCCTTGTGCACGTACAAGGAGACGGCCCGGATCCTGGCGGGCTTCCCCGACGAGCGCGCCGGCGCCGTCGAGGCGAGCGGCGGCGCGGGCCCGGCCTCGCTGATCGGACTCCGCCTGGCCAAGGGCGAGTTGCCGCAGCCGCGGGTGGTCCACCCGCGCGCGGGCGGCCCGCAGGACGAGGCGCCTGCCGAGCACCTCAGCTCGCACGACGCACCGCAGGAGACCTCGGCATCCGACCCGGCCCACCCGGCCGGACCGACCGCCGAGGAGGGGGAGTGATGACCTTGGCAGCCGAGATCGACAACGAGACGAGCCCCGAGAAGCTGCTCGCGCCGGTGCTCTCGGCGTTCTGGGACGAGGAGAAGTCCTGGACGCTGGAGACCTACCGACGGCACGAGGGGTACGAGGGCCTGCGCAAGGCCCTGGCCATGGCGCCGGACGACCTCATCGCCTACGTGAAGGACTCCGGTCTGCGCGGCAGGGGCGGCGCCGGATTCCCCACCGGAATGAAGTGGCAGTTCATTCCGCAGGGCGACGGAAAGCCGCACTATCTAGTTGTCAACGCCGACGAATCGGAGCCGGGGACCTGCAAGGATATCCCGCTCCTCTTCGCGAACCCGCATTCCCTCATCGAGGGGATCGTGATCGCGTGTTACGCGATCCGTTCTTCGCATGCCTTCATCTACCTGCGCGGTGAAGTCGTCCCCGTGCTCAGGCGGTTGCACGAGGCCGTGCGTGAGGCGAAAGAGGCGGGATTCCTGGGCGAGAACATTCTGGGCAGCGGACTCGACCTCGAACTCACCGTGCACGCGGGTGCGGGCGCGTACATCTGTGGTGAGGAGACCGCGCTGCTCGACTCGCTCGAAGGCCGCCGTGGCCAGCCGCGACTGCGTCCCCCTTTCCCGGCCGTCGCGGGCCTCTACGCATGCCCCACTGTTGTCAACAACGTCGAGTCCATCGCGTCGGTTCCCGCGATCCTGAATCGCGGAAAAGACTGGTTCAAGTCGATGGGAAGCGAGAAGTCCCCCGGCTTCACGCTCTATTCGCTGAGCGGCCACGTCACCAGCCCCGGCCAGTACGAGGCCCCGCTCGGCATCACCCTGCGCCAGCTGCTCGAGATGAGCGGCGGGATCAGGGCGGGCCACCGGCTCAAGTTCTGGACGCCCGGCGGTTCCTCGACGCCGATGTTCACCGACGAGCACCTCGACGTCCCGCTGGACTACGAGGGAGTGGGCGCCGCCGGCTCGATGCTCGGCACCAAGGCGCTGCAGTGCTTCGACGAGACGACGTGCGTGGTGCGTGCGGTCACCCGCTGGACCGAGTTCTACGCCCACGAGTCCTGCGGCAAGTGCACGCCCTGCCGCGAAGGGACGTACTGGCTGGTGCAGTTGCTCCGCGACATCGAGGCCGGCAAGGGCGTCATGTCCGACCTGGACAAGCTGAACGACATCGCCGACAACATCAACGGCAAGTCGTTCTGCGCGCTGGGTGACGGCGCCGCGTCGCCGATCTTCTCCTCGCTCAAGTACTTCCGCGAGGAGTACGAGCAGCACATCACCGGCAAGGGCTGCCCCTTCGACCCGGCCAAGTCGACTCTCTGGGCCGACCGGCCCGCCGCACATTCGGAGGTGAACGCATGACAGTGACCACCAACAGCGCTCCCTCCGGGGGCGGTGAGGCGGCGGTTCCGCCGGAAGACCTCGTGTCGCTGACGATCGACGGCATCGAGATCAGCGTCCCCAAGGGGACTCTGGTCATCCGGGCCGCCGAGCTCCTCGGCATCGAGATCCCGAGGTTCTGCGACCACCCGCTGCTCGACCCGGCGGGCGCCTGCCGCCAGTGCATCGTCGAGGTGGAGGGCCAGCGCAAGCCGATGGCCTCCTGCACCATCACCTGCACCGACGGCATGGTCGTGAAGTCGCAGCTCTCCTCGCCGGTCGCCGAGAAGGCCCAGCGCGGGGTGATGGAGCTGCTCCTCATCAACCACCCGCTGGACTGCCCGGTCTGCGACAAGGGCGGCGAGTGCCCGCTGCAGAACCAGGCGATGCAGGTCGGCGACCCGGACAGCCGCTTCGAGGGCAAGAAGCGGACGTACGAGAAGCCGGTGCCGATCTCCACGCAGGTGCTTCTCGACCGGGAGCGGTGCGTGCTGTGCGCGCGCTGCACCCGGTTCTCGAACCAGATCGCGGGCGACCCGATGATCGAGCTGATCGAGCGCGGCGCGCTCCAGCAGGTCGGCACGGGCGAGGGCGACCCCTTCGAGTCGTACTTCTCCGGGAACACCATCCAGATCTGTCCGGTCGGCGCGCTGACATCGGCGGCGTATCGCTTCCGCTCGCGGCCCTTCGACCTGGTGTCGTCGCCTTCGGTGTGCGAGCACTGCGCGGGCGGCTGCGCGACCCGCACCGACCACCGGCGCGGCAAGGTCATGCGGCGCCTGGCGGCGGACGACCCCGAGGTCAACGAGGAGTGGCTGTGCGACAAGGGGCGCTTCGGCTTCCGTTACGCGCAGAAGCCGGACCGGCTCACCACGCCGCTGGTGCGCAACGCGGAGACGGGTGAGTTGGAGACCGCCAGTTGGCCGGAGGCTCTCGAAGCCGCCGCCGCCGGGCTCGCCGCCGCGCGCGGCCGTGCCGGTGTGCTGACCGGCGGGCGCCTCACCGTGGAGGACGCCTACGCGTACAGCAAGTACGCGCGCGTGGCGCTCGACACGAACGACATCGACTTCCGCGCGCGCGTGCACAGCAGCGAGGAGGCCGACTTCCTCGCCGCCCGTGTCGCGGGCCGTGGCCGGGATCTCGACGGCGCCGGGGTCACGTACGCGGAAGTGGAGAAGGCACCCGCGGTGCTGCTCGTCGGCTTCGAGGCCGAGGAGGAGGCCCCCGGGGTCTTCCTGCGGCTTCGCAAGGCCTGGCGCAAGCACGGCCAGCGGACGTTCTCCCTTGCCACGCATCAGACCCGGGGCCTGGAGAAGGCGGGCGGCACGCTGCTGCCGGCCGCTCCCGGCACCGAGACGGAGTGGCTCGACGCACTCTCCGGTGAGGTCGGCCTCGAGGGCGACGGTGCCAAGGCATCCGAGGCGCTGCGCGCTCCGGGTGCGGTGATCGTGGTCGGCGAGCGCCTCGCGTCCGTGCCGGGCGGCCTCACCGCCGCCGTACGGGTCGCTTCCGCGACCGGTGCGCGGCTGGTGTGGATTCCGCGCCGGGCGGGGGAGCGCGGTGCCATCGAGGCCGGCGCGCTGCCCTCGCTGCTCCCCGGCGGGCGCCCGTCCACCGACCCGCGCGCGCGGGACGAGGTCGCGGCCGTCTGGCGCGTCGCCGAACTCCCGCACCGCTACGGCCGCGACACCGGCCAGATCATCGAGGCGGCGGCGACCGGCGAACTGGGCGCTCTCCTGGTGGCGGGTGTGGAGGTCGCCGACCTCCCCGACCCGGCACGCGCGCGTGCGGCACTCTCCGAGGTCGGTTTCCTGGTCTCCCTGGAGCTGCGGCCCAGTGAGGTCACGGAGCACGCCGATGTCGTACTCCCCGTGGCCGCGGTCGCGGAGAAGCCCGGCACCTTCCTCAACTGGGAGGGCAGGGCGCGGATGTTCGACGCCTCGCTCAAGCCCGACCACATGACGCGCACGCTCGCCCCGACGGACGCGCGGGTGCTGCACATGCTGGCCGACGCCGGGGACGTACACCTGGCCCTTCCCGACCTGGCGAGCGTCCGGCGCGAGCTGGACCGGCTCGGCGGCTGGGACGGCCCGCATGCCACGGAGCCCCTGGAGACGGGTGCTCAGCCGCCGAGGCCCGCCTCCGGAGAGGCTGTTCTCGCGGGGCACCGGTTGCTGCTCGACCGGGGACGCCTCCAGGACGGCGACGAAGCCCTTGCCGGCACGCGGCACGCCGCGGTGGCCCGGCTCTCCGCGGCCACAGCGGCCGAGGCCGGCGTCAAGGACGGTGACGTCCTTGCCGTCGCCGGGCCCGCGGGAGCGACCGAACTGCCGCTCCAGGTCACCGAGATGCCCGACCGTGTGGTGTGGCTGCCGCTGAACTCGACCGGGGGAGGCGTCACTTCCGACACCGGTGCGCGCCCCGGCGACCTCGTCCGCATCGGCCCGGCGCTCCTGCCGGAGCCCTCTGAGGCCCCGGAGGTGACGTCGTGATGCACCACATGGTGCCGCTTGCGGCGGAAGACCTGTCCATGTTCGGCCGTGACCCGTGGTGGCTCGTCGCGATCAAGGCGGTGTTCTGCTTCGCGTTCCTGATGGTGACGGTGCTCTTCTCCATCGTGTGGGAGCGCAAGGTCGTCGCCTGGATGCAGCTGCGCATCGGGCCCAACCGGCACGGTCCCTGGGGCATGCTGCAGTCCCTCGCGGACGGCATCAAGCTGATGCTCAAGGAAGATCTGATCGTCAAGCGCGCGGACAAGGTGGTGTACATCCTCGCGCCGATCGTCGCGGCCATCCCGGCCTTCATGGCGATCGCGGTGATCCCGTTCGGACCCGCGGGCAACGAGATCTCGATCTTCGGCCAGCGCACGACGATGCAGCTCACCGACCTGCCGATCGCGATGCTCTACATCCTCGCGGTCGCTTCGGTCGGCATCTACGGCATCGTCCTCGCGGGCTGGAGCTCCGGGTCCACGTATCCGCTCCTCGGCGGCCTGCGCTCCTGCGCGCAGATGATCTCGTACGAGATCGCGATGGGCGCCGCGTTCGCCTCGGTGTTCCTCTACTCCGGGTCGATGTCGACCTCGGCGATCGTGGAGGCGCAGGCGGACCGCTGGTACGTCCTGCTGCTGCCGGTCTCGTTCCTGATCTACATCGTGACGATGATCGGTGAGACCAACCGCGCGCCGTTCGACATGCCGGAGTCCGAGGGCGACCTCGTCGGCGGCTTCAACACCGAGTACTCGTCGATCAAGTTCGCGCTGTTCATGCTCGCCGAGTACGTCAACATGGTCACCGTCTCGGCGGTCTCGGTCACCCTCTTCCTGGGCGGCTGGCGGGCCCCGTACCCGATCAGCACCTTCTGGGAGGGCGCGAACCACGGCTGGTGGCCGATGCTCTGGTTCGTGATCAAGGTCCAGCTGCTGCTGTTCTTCTTCATCTGGCTGCGCGGCACGCTGCCACGCGTCCGCTACGACCAGCTGATGAAGCTCGGCTGGAAGGTCCTGATCCCCGTCTCGGTCGTCTGGCTGATGCTCGTGGCGACGGTCAGGGCGATGCGGAACGAGGAGTACGACTTCACCTCGATCGCGCTCTATGTGGGCGGCGGAGTCATCGCGCTCCTGTTGCTCTCCGTCGTCGTCGACATCTTCCGCGACAAGCGCGAGAAGGAAGCGGCGGTGCGGTCCGAGAGCGAGGAGCCCGTCGCCTTCGACCCGATGGCCGGTGGATTCCCCGTCCCGCCGCTGCCCGGACAGAGCCTGCCGCCCGTTCCGCGACGACGCCCGCGCCACGAGCGCGAGTTGATTGTCAGTGGTGGACCGGATACTCAAAGTGACGGAACCCGAAGTGACGGAAAGGAGGCGTCCGATGGCTGAGTCGAAGAAAGAGCCGCAGCACGAGCCCCACGAGTCGAACCAATCGAAGCAGGGTTTCCAGAACCCCGTCGCGGGCTTCGGCGTGACCTTCAAGGCCATGTTCAAGAAGCGGCTGACCGAGCAGTATCCGGAGCAGGAGAAGATCACCGCTCCCCGCTTCCACGGCAGGCACCAGCTCAACCGCCATCCGGACGGCCTGGAGAAGTGCATCGGCTGTGAGCTCTGCGCCTGGGCCTGCCCCGCGGACGCGATCTACGTGGAGGGCGCGGACAACACCGAGGAGGAGCGCTACTCCCCGGGCGAGCGGTACGGCCGCGTTTACCAGATCAATTACGCCCGCTGCATCCTGTGCGGGCTGTGCATCGAGGCGTGCCCCACGCGCGCGCTGACGATGACGAACGAGTTCGAGCTGGCCGACAGCAGCCGCGAGAAGCTCATCTTCACCAAGGAGCAGCTGCTCGCGGGCCTGGAGGAAGGCATGGTCGAGTCACCGCACTCGATCTTCCCCGGCACGGACGAGCAGGACTACTACCGCGGTCTGGTGACCGAGGCCGCTCCGGGCACGGTGCCTCAAGTGGCCCTCTCCAAGGGGGAGACGCCCCAGGAGGCCGCTTCCACCTTCGGGGACTCCGAACCCGCGTCGGGGGAGGTGATCAACCGATGACGCAGCTCGCCGCCTACACCACATCCACCGGTGAGGCCGTCCAGTTCTGGGTGCTCGGCACGGTCGCCGTGATCGGCGCCCTGTGCACGATCCTCATGAAGAAGGCCGTGCACAGCGCGCTCTGCCTCGCCGGGACCATGATCATCCTCGCGGTCTTCTACCTCGCCAACGGGGCGTACTTCCTGGGCATCGTCCAGGTCGTCGTCTACACCGGCGCGATCATGATGCTGTTCCTCTTCGTGGTCATGCTCGTCGGTGTCACCGCCGCCGACTCCCTGAAAGAGACCATCAAGGGGCAGCGCTGGCTGGCCGGCCTGTGTGGCTTCGGCTTCGCCATCCTGCTCTTCGCCGGCATCGGGAACGCCTCGGTGAACGACTTCACCGGGCTCGGCAAGGCGAACGCGGGCGGCAACGTGGAGGGTCTCGCCGAGGCCATCTTCACGAAGTACGTCTTCGCCTTCGAGATCACCGGCGCGCTGCTCATCACCGCCACCGTCGGCGCGATGGTGCTCACCCACCGCGAGCGCACGGAGCGCGCCAAGACGCAGCGCGAGATGTCCGAGGAGCGCGTGCGCGGCAAGCACCTGCCTCCGCTGCCCGCCCCCGGTGTCTACGCCCGGCACAACGCCGTGGACGTCGCGGGTCTCCTCCCCGACGGCACCCCCTCCGAGCTCACGGTCAACAAGACGCTGCGTGAGCGCGGCCAGATCCGCGATGTGTCGGACGAGGCACTGGACGATCTGCGGGCCCTCGAACAGCGCTCATCGGAGCGTCTGGAGCGGTCGACCAAGACCGAGGAGGCGTCGAAGTGAATCCGGTCAACTACCTGTATCTCGCGGCGCTGTTGTTCGCGATCGGCGCCACCGGCGTACTGATCCGGCGGAACGCGATCGTGGTGTTCATGTGTATCGAGCTGATGCTCAACGCGTGCAACCTCGCCTTCGTGGCCTTCTCCCGGCTGCACGGCAATCTCGACGGCCAGATCATCGCCTTCTTCACGATGGTCGTCGCCGCGGCGGAAGTCGTGGTCGGCCTCGCGATCATCGTGTCGCTGTTCCGCTCCCGTCACTCGGCCTCGGTCGACGACGCCAGCCTGATGAAGCTGTAAGGGGTCGCTGAAAAGTGGAGAACCTGATCGCGCTGCTCGTAGCGGCGCCTCTGCTCGGAGCGGCCGTACTGCTGTGCGGCGGGCGGCGGTTGGACCGTGTGGGCCACTGGCTCGGCACGCTGCTCGCGGCCGCCTCCTTCGTCATCGGTGTGATGCTCTTCGCCGACATGCTGGGCAGGGGCGCCGAGGAGCGCTCCCTGTCGCAGCACGTGTTCAGCTGGATCCCCGTGGAGGGATTCCAGGCGGACGTCGCCTTCCAGCTCGACCAGCTGTCGATGACGTTCGTCCTGCTGATCACCGGTGTGGGCACCCTGATCCACATCTACTCCATCGGGTACATGGAGCACGACGAGCGGCGCCGCCGCTTCTTCGGCTATCTGAACCTGTTCCTCGCGGCGATGCTCATCCTCGTCCTCGCCGACAACTACCTGCTCCTGTACGTCGGATGGGAGGGCGTCGGCCTCGCCTCCTACCTCCTGATCGGCTTCTGGCAGCACAAGCCCAGCGCGGCCACCGCCGCGAAGAAGGCCTTCCTGGTCAACCGGGTCGGCGACATGGGCCTCTCGATCGCCATCATGCTGATGTTCACCACGTTCGGGACGTTCGCCTTCGGGCCCGTCCTGGAGGCCACGGGTGAGACGTCGGAGGGCAAGCTGACGGCCATCGGCCTGATGCTGCTGCTCGCGGCGTGCGGCAAGTCGGCCCAGGTGCCGCTGCAGTCCTGGCTCGGCGACGCGATGGAGGGCCCGACCCCGGTCTCGGCCCTCATCCACGCGGCGACGATGGTGACCGCCGGCGTGTACTTGATCGTCCGCTCCGGCGCGATCTTCAACGGCGCCCCGGACGCGCAACTCGTCGTCACCGTCGTGGGTGCGGTCACGCTCCTCTTTGGTGCGATCGTCGGTTGCGCGAAGGACGACATCAAGAAGGCCCTCGCAGGGTCGACCATGTCCCAGATCGGGTACATGATCCTGGCCGCGGGCCTCGGCCCCATCGGCTACGTCTTCGCGATCATGCACCTGGTGACGCACGGCTTCTTCAAGGCCGGGCTCTTCCTCGGGGCCGGTTCGGTCATGCACGGCATGAACGACGAGGTCGACATGCGGAAGTACGGCGGCCTCAGGAAGTACATGCCGGTCACCTTCGTCACGTTCGGTCTCGGCTATCTGGCGATCATCGGCTTCCCCGGCCTGTCCGGCTTCTTCTCCAAGGACAAGATCATCGAGGCGGCGTTCGCCAAGGGCGGCACGGAGGGCTGGATCCTCGGCTCGGTCGCGCTGCTCGGCGCCGCGATCACCGCGTTCTACATGACACGCGTAATGATCATGACGTTCTTCGGCGAGAAGCGCTGGCAGCCCGACGCGGACGGCCACGAGCCGCACCCGCACGAGTCGCCCAGGTCCATGACGATCCCCATGATCGTGCTGGCCTTCGGGTCGGTTTTCGCGGGTGGGTTCTTCAGCATCGGCGACCGCTTCATGCACTGGCTGGAGCCGGTCACCCAGCACGACCACGGGCACTCTCCGCTGAGCGCCGCCACGGTCACGGGCGCCACCATGGTGGTCCTGCTCATCGGTGTGGCCCTCGCCTACTTCCAGTACGGCCGCCGTCCCGTCCCGGTCACCGCCCCGCGCGGTTCGGTGCTCACCCGGGCGGCCCGGCGCGACCTCCTCCAGGACGACTTCAACCACGTCGTCCTGGTCCGCGGCGGAGAGCACCTCACCCGCTCCCTGGTCTACGTCGACCACACCCTGGTCGACGGAGTCGTCAACGGCACGGCGGCCTCGGTCGGCGGGTTCTCCGGACGGCTGCGCAAGATGCAGAACGGCTATGCCCGCTCCTACGCGGTCTCGATGTTCGGCGGCGTTGCGGTACTCATCGCCGCGACCCTGCTGATGAGGGCGGTCTGATACCGATGTCCTTTCCTCTGCTGACAGCGACGGCGGCCCTGCCCGCGCTCGGCGCGATCGCCACGGCAGCCGTTCCGGCCGCCCGGCGTACCGCCGCCAAGTGGCTCGCGCTGCTCGTGTCGCTCGCCACGCTCGCGCTCGCCGTGACCGTGCTCGTGCGGTTCGACCCCGACGGGGCCCGCTACCAACTCACCGAGTCCCGCTCGTGGATCGCGGAATTCGGCGTGCGGTACGAACTGGGTGTGGACGGCATCGGTGTCGCCCTCATCGCGCTCACCGCTCTCCTGATGCCCTTCATCATCCTGGCGGGCTGGCACGACGCCGACCCCCTCGAGACGAAGTCCTCGCGCTGGCGGCCGACCCAGGGCTTCTTCGCCCTGATCCTGGCCGTCGAGGCGATGGTGATCCTCTCCTTCGAGGCCACCGACGTCTTCCTCTTCTACATCTTCTTCGAAGCCATGCTCATCCCGATGTACTTCCTCATCGGCGGCTTCGGGGACCGTGCCCACGCGGGCACGGACGAGAACGCCTCGGCGCAACGCTCGTACGCGGCCGTGAAGTTCCTCCTCTACAACCTCGTCGGCGGCCTGATCATGCTGGCCGCGGTCATCGGGCTCTACGTGGTGGCGGGGAACTTCTCGCTCCAGGAGATCACCGAGGCGCGGGCCAACGGCACGCTCGAGATGGCGACGAGCACCGAGCGGTGGCTGTTCCTCGGCTTCTTCTTCGCCTTCGCGGTGAAGGCTCCGCTGTGGCCGCTGCACACCTGGCTGCCGAACGCGATGGGCGAGGCCACGGCCCCGGTCGCCGTACTGATCACGGCAGTCGTCGACAAGGTCGGCACCTTCGCGATGCTGCGCTTCTGCCTCGGGCTCTTCCCCGAGGCGAGCAAGTGGGCGACGCCGGTCATCCTCGTGCTCGCGCTGGTCAGCATCATCTACGGCGCGCTGCTCGCGGTCGGCCAGCGCGACATCAAGCGCCTGGTGGCGTACGCGTCCATCTCGCACTTCGGGTTCATCATTCTCGGCATCTTCGCGATGACCTCGCAGGGCCAGTCCGGCGCGACGCTCTACATGGTCAACCACGGGATCTCGACCGCCGCCCTGATGCTGGTGGCCGGCTTCCTGATCTCGCGGCGCGGTTCGCGGCTCATCGCGGACTACGGAGGGGTGCAGAAGGTCGCACCGGTGCTCGCGGGCACCTTCCTGATCGGTGGTCTCGCGACGCTCTCGCTGCCTGGCCTGGCGCCGTTCGTGAGTGAGTTCCTGGTCCTGGTCGGCGCCTTCGCGCGCTACCCGGTGGTCGGGATCATCGCCACGATCGGCATCGTGCTCGCCGCGCTCTACACCCTGGTCCTCTACCAGCGGACGATGACGGGCCCGGTGAAGCCGGAGGTCTCGGCCATGCCGGACCTGCGGGTGCGTGAACTCCTCGTCGTCACACCGCTGATCGCGCTCCTGATCGGCCTCGGCGTCTACCCGAAGCCGCTCACCGACCTGGTCAACCCGGCGGTCAAGCACACCATGTCCGACGTACAGCAGAAGGACCCGAAGCCCGACGTGGAGGCGGCCAAGTGAGCGCATCGGCTGTCCACAGCCTGTGGACAATGGCGTCGGCCGCGGCGCCCCAAGATCAGATCGACAAGATCGACACTCCCACGATCGAGTACGCGCAACTGTCGCCGACGTTGATCGTCATCGGCGCGGCGGTCCTCGGGATCCTCATCGAGGCCTTCGTGCCGCGCAAGGCCCGTTACTACGCGCAGGTGTTCGTGGCCGTCGTCGCCCTCACCGCTGCCTTCGCCGCGGTCGTCGGGCTCGCGGCCACCGGGTACGGCACGACGAAGGCGCACATCGCGGCGATGGGCGCCATCGCGGTCGACGGACCGGCGCTCTTCCTCCAGGGCACGATCCTCCTCGCGGGACTCGTCGCGATCTTCACCTTCGCCGAGCGGCGGCTCGACCCGGTGGCGCACGGCAACCGCGTCGACTCGTTCGTCGCGCAGGCCGGAGCGACGCCGGGAAGTGAGGGCGAAAAGGCCGCCACCAAGGCCGGGTTCACCACCACCGAGGTGTTCCCGCTCGCGCTCTTCGCGATCGGCGGGATGCTCGTCTTCCCGTCGGCGAACGACCTCCTGACGCTCTTCATCGCCCTTGAGGTCTTCTCGCTGCCGCTCTACCTGCTGTGCGCGCTCGCCCGCCGCAAGCGCCTGATGTCGCAGGAAGCCGCCGTCAAGTACTTCCTGCTCGGCTCGTTCTCCTCGGCGTTCCTGCTCTTCGGGATCGCCCTGCTCTACGGGTACGCGGGCTCGGTGTCGTACGGGACGATCGCCAAGGTCATCGACGGCAGCGTCCAGGAGGTCAACCCGGCGCTCGCCGACACCATGGGCAACGACGCGCTGCTCCTGATCGGCGCCGCGATGATCGTCATGGGTCTGCTCTTCAAGGTCGGCGCGGTGCCGTTCCACATGTGGACCCCGGACGTGTACGAAGGCGCGCCCACCCCGGTCACCGGCTTCATGGCCGCGGCCACGAAGGTGGCCGCCTTCGGTGCGCTGCTCCGGCTCCTCTACGTGGTCCTGCCGGGCCTTCGCTGGGACTGGCGGCCCGTGATGTGGGGCGTCGTGATCCTCACGATGCTGGCCGGCGCGATCGTCGCGATCACCCAGACCGACATCAAGCGCCTGCTCGCCTACTCCTCGATCGCCCACGCGGGCTTCATCCTCGCCGGTGTCATCGCCATGACCCCGGACGGCATCTCGTCGGTCCTCTTCTACCTGGGGGCCTACTCCTTCGTGACGATCGGCGCGTTCGCGGTGGTCACGCTGGTGCGGGACGCGGGCGGCGAGGCCACGCACCTGTCGAAGTGGGCAGGGCTCGGACGGCGCTCGCCGCTGGTCGCCGCGGTCTTCGCGGTGTTCCTGCTCGCCTTCGCCGGCATTCCGCTGACCTCCGGGTTCTCCGGGAAGTTCGCGGTGTTCAAGGCGGCGGCGGAGGGTGGCGCGGGAGCGCTGGTCGTGGTCGGTGTGATCTCGTCCGCGATCGCGGCGTTCTTCTACATCCGCGTGATCGTGCTCATGTTCTTCAGCGAACCGAAGGCGGACGGCCCGACGGTCGCCGTGCCCTCGCCGCTGACGATGACGGCGATCGGCGTGGGCGTCGCGGTGACGCTGGTCCTGGGCGTGGCCCCGCAGTACTTCCTGGATCTGGCGAACCAGGCGGGGGTCTTCGTCCGGTAGTCCACCTGTTCGCTTCGCCGCCGCCCGGCACCCCGTCCGACAGGGGTGCCGGGCGGCGGCCTGTGGATAACTTCCTGAGGTGTCGGTCCGGAGCCCTATCGTGGAGTCTGTGGTCGAAGCGCGACGTACGGGGGCAGGGCGATGGATGGGATCGATGGCATGAGTGAGGTGACCGTACCGAGCGCGGTGGCGGAGAGTGGCGTGGTGGCGGAGAGTGACGCACTGCGGACGCTGCACCGCGTCTTCGGGTATGACGCGTTCCGCGGTGAGCAGGAAGCGATCATCGACCACGTGGTCGCGGGCGGGGACTCCGTCGTGCTGATGCCCACCGGTGGCGGCAAGTCGCTCTGCTATCAGATCCCGGCCCTGGTGCGGCCCGGCACCGGCGTCGTCATCTCCCCCCTCATCGCGCTCATGCAGGACCAGGTGGACGCGCTGCGGGCCCTCGGCGTGCGGGCCGGGTTCATCAACTCCACGCAGGACTTCGACGAGCGGCGCGTGATGGAGGCCGAGTTCCTCGCGGGGGAGCTCGACGTGCTGTATCTGGCGCCGGAGCGGCTGCGCCTGGAGGGGACGCTCGATCTGCTCTCCCGCGCCAAGATCTCTGTCTTCGCGATCGACGAGGCGCACTGCGTCGCGCAGTGGGGCCACGACTTCCGCCCCGACTACCTGGCACTCTCCCTCCTCGGCGAGCGCTGGCCGGACGTGCCGCGGATCGCGCTGACGGCCACGGCGACGCACGCCACGCACCGGGAGATCACCGAGCGGCTCGGCATGCCGGACGCCAAGCACTTCGTGGCGAGCTTCGACCGGCCCAACATCCAGTACCGCATCGTGCCGAAGGCCGAGCCGAAGAAGCAGCTCCTGGCTTTCCTCAAAGAGGAGCACGCGGGCGACGCGGGCATCGTCTACTGCCTCTCGCGCAATTCGGTGGAGAAGACCGCCGAGTTCCTGTGCAAGAACGGCATCGAGGCCGTTCCGTACCACGCGGGCCTGGACGGCGGGACGCGCGCGAGGCACCAGTCCCGCTTCCTCCGGGAGGAGGGCCTGGTCGTCTGCGCCACGATCGCCTTCGGCATGGGCATCGACAAGCCGGACGTCCGGTTCGTCGCCCACCTGGACCTGCCGAAGTCGGTCGAGGGGTACTACCAGGAGACGGGCCGCGCGGGCCGCGACGGACTGCCCTCCACGGCCTGGATGGCGTACGGCCTGCAGGACGTCGTCCAGCAGCGGAAGATGATCCAGGGCAGCGAGGGCGACGAGGCGTTCCGCCGCCGGGCTGCCTCGCATCTGGACTCGATGCTGGCCCTGTGCGAGACGGCCCAGTGCCGCCGGGCCCAACTCCTCACGTACTTCGGCCAGGACGCGGACGCCCCGTCCTGCGGCAACTGCGACACGTGCCTGACGCCCCCGGAGACCTGGGACGGCACGGTCCCGGCCCAGAAGGTCCTCTCCACGATCGTGCGGCTCCAGCGCGAGCGCAACCAGAAGTTCGGCGCGGGCCAGATCATCGACATCCTGCTCGGCAAGAAGACCGCCAAGGTCATCCAGTTCGACCACGACCAGCTCTCGGTCTTCGGCATCGGCGAGGAGCTCGCGGAGGCCGAATGGCGCGGCGTGGTGCGGCAGTTGCTGGCTCAGGGGCTCCTCGCGGTCGAGGGGGAGTACGGCACGCTGGTCCTGACCGAGGAGAGCGGTTCGGTCCTCGGCCGGGAGCGGGAGGTGCGGTTGCGCAAGGAGCCGAAGCGCGCGGCTGCCGCCCGGGCCTCGAAGGGGGAGCGGAAGGCGAAGACGGCGGCCGCCGTGGCCGAGCTGCCTCAGGAAGCGGTGCCGGTGTTCGAGGCGCTGCGGGCGTGGCGCGGTGCGCAGGCCAAGGAGCTGGGCCTGCCTGCGTACGTGATCTTCCACGACGCCACGCTGCGGGAGATCGCCACGCTGCGGCCCTCGTTCCTGTCGGAGCTCGGCGGCATCAGCGGGCTCGGTGAGAAGAAGCTGGCGACGTACGGGGAGGGCGTGCTGGAGGTCCTGGCGGGGCTCGGCGGCTCGGCAGCTCCGGCACCGGCGGCGGCTCCGGTGCCCCCGCAGGCCTCGGAGCCCCCGGAGGAGGAGTGGCCGGAGCCGCCGGAGGACTTCTGAGCAGCTAGCCGGGCCCCTTGGGGGCGCGGGGAACTGCGCACCCAGCCACGATGGCGCCGCAGACGAATCCGGAGCGCAGGGAGCCGGGGGTGACCCCACCCCCGGCCAGAATCTCACCGCGCTGAGGCGACCCTGCCAGAAACCTCACCGAGGCCCACCCGGGTTCCGTCCGGGCCCGGGGCCCACGCCGAGAGGGTCACCTCGTCCCCGTCCTCGAGGAACGTCCGCTTCCCGTCCGGAAGGACAAGGGCGTCGCGGCCGTTCCAGGTGATCTCGATCAGGGAGCCGTACTGCCCCTCGGAGGGCCCGCTCACGGTGCCCGAGCCGTACAGGTCGCCCGTCCGCAGGGACGCGCCGTTCGCCGTCATGTGGGCCAGCTGCTGGGCGGCCGTCCAGTAGACGGTGGAGAAGGGCGGTTCGGAGATGACGTGGCCGTTCAGGGTCACGGTGATGCGGAGGTCGTAGCCGCAGGGTTCGTCGGCGACGGACTCCGCCGAGTCGTCCAGGTAGGGCAGGAGTTCATGCGTGCGCTCCGGCGGGGCGACCCGCGCCGCGTCCAGGGCCTCGAGGGGGGTGATCCACGCCGAGACCGAGGTGCAGAAGGACTTGCCGAGGAAAGGCCCGAGCGGAACGTACTCCCACGCCTGGATGTCGCGCGCCGACCAGTCGTTGAGGAGGGTCAGCCCGAAGACGTGCTCCCGGAAGTCCGCGAGCGGCACCGGCGTGCCGAGGTCCGACGGCGTACCCACGACGAAGCCGACCTCGGCCTCGATGTCGAGACGGACGGAGGGCCCGAAGACCGGGGCCGTCTCCGCGGGAGCCTTGCGCTGTCCCGAGGGGCGTACCACCTCGGTGCCGGAGACCACAACGGTGCCGGACCGGCCGTGGTAACCGATGGGGAGGTGCTTCCAGTTGGGGGTCAGCGGGGACGGCGCGTCCGGACGGAAGATCTGGCCCAGGTGTGTCGCGTGGTGCTCGGACGCGTAGAAGTCCACGTAGTCGGCGACCTCGAACGGGAGGTGCAGCGAGACGTCGGACAGGGGGTACATGAGGGGGCGCACGACCTCGCGGTGCGCCGGGATCGTCACCCAGGCCGTGAGCGCGCGCCGTACGTCCGACCAGGCCGTGCGGCCCGCGGCGAGCAGTGGATTGAGAGTGGGTCCGGCGAGCAGCGAGACATAGGGCGAGCCGAGCGCGGCGGCCGCCGCGCCCGCGTCGAGGACGTGATCGCCGAGCCGTACGCCGACGCGGCGCTCTCCGGCCGCGGACGTGCTTCCCGCGTCTGTGGCCAGGGAGAACACGCCGTACGGGAGGTTGTGCGGCCCGAAGGGATCACCCTCCGCGAGAGCGAAGGGGTCGCCTACGGAGCGGACGGAAGGGTCGCTCCCGGCCGGATCGAGCGGGGTGTGCTCGGACATGCGTACCTGCCTCGCTTTCCATATGGGTGTGCCACACGTTACGTGGGAACCCCCGGTTGGGGCAGTGTCTAAAGAGTTCGCAATGTCCGAATAAACCTTGCTGGAGTGGTCAGTTCCGGCTTAGCGTCCTTTGGGGGGACGCGGACGGGGTGGGTCCGGGTCATACGGAGGGACACGTGGGGGGACCCGTGGCCATGAGGAATGACAGCGTGTCCTTCGCGGTGGACCGTGAGGTGCCCGGCCTGATCGTGAAGTTCGGAAACTATCCGCTGCACCACGGCGGCGTCGGCGCGATCCGCAGCCTCGGACGGCTCGGCGTGCCCATGTACGCGATCACGGAGGACCGTTACACACCGGCGGCGGCCTCCCGCCATCTGACCGGCGCGTTTCCCTGGCCGACCACCGGCCTGGAGGAGCCGCGGCGGCTCGTCGAGGGGATGCTGCGCATCGCGCGCCGGATCGGCAGACCCACGGTCCTGATCCCGACCGACGAGGAAGCGGCCGTGCTCATCGCCGAGCACCAGGAGCCGCTGTCCGCGGCGGGCTTCCTTTTCCCGCGCGTGGAGCCGCGGTTGCCCCGGCGCCTCGCCAGCAAGCAGGGCCTGCACGAGCTGTGCGTGGAGCACGGCATCGCCTCGCCGGCCGCGTCCTTCCCCGAGAGCTACCGGGACATCGAGGAGTTCGCCGCCCAGGCGCTCTTCCCGGTGGTCGCCAAGAACCGCGAGGCGTTCACGCGCCGCTCCCGGCCCGCGGTGAACGGGACGACGCGCATCGAGACCCCGGAGGGTCTGCTCTGCCTCGCCCGTGGCTGGGGCGAGCGGCCCGGGGTGATCCTCCAGGAGTATCTGCCGCGGGAGCAGGCCGAGGACTGGATCGTGCACGCGTACTTCGACGCGGACTCGGCGCCGCGCGCGATGTTCACGGGCGTCAAGGTGCGCTCCTGGCCGCCGCACGCGGGGATGACGGCGCATGCGTACGTCGTCGACAATCCGGAACTCGCGGACCTCGCCGCACGTTTCATCAAGCAGATCGGCTTTACCGGCGTCATCGACCTCGACCTTCGCTTCGATCGGCGTGACGGTCAGTACAAGCTGCTCGACTTCAACCCCCGTATGGGTGCGCAATTCCGGCTCTTCGAGAGCGAGTCCGGGATCGATGTGGTTCGCGCCATGCATCTGCACCTGACGGGGCGCCCGGTTCCCAAGGGGGAACAGCGCGCCGGGCACCGGTATGTCGTGGAGAACATCGACCTGCCCGCCCTCCTCGCCTACCGCCGCAGCGGCTATACGACTCCGCACGCGCCCCCACGCGCGAGTGGCACGGAACTGGCGTGGCTCGCGGCGGACGACATGAAGCCGTTCTTCACGATGCTCGCGCGTTTCGTGCGGCCCGGGGCGAAGCACCTCTACCAACTGTGGCGGACCAACCGCCGTGGCAGCAGCACGAGTTAGACACGGCACGCGGGCCCTGGCCGACCGGTCGGGCCCGTTCACCACCCACGAAGTAGGCACACGCGGTAAGTGACGTCCTGGGGAGGGACTTCGTGATCCATCCGGTAGCAGTGATCGGGGCGGGGCCGTTCGGCCTGTCCACCGCGGCCCATCTGCGGGCCCGCGGGATTCCGGTGCGGGTCTTCGGCGACCCGATGGTGAGCTGGCGGGCGCACATGCCCGCGGGCATGCTCCTGAAATCGACCCCCGCGGCCTCGAACATCGACGCGCCGCAGCGCGGCCACGACCTCGTCGACTACTGCGACGCGGCGGGCGTCCGGCGTCTGGTCACCGACGAGGACATCATCCCGATCGAGACCTTCGTCGCCTACGGGGAGTGGTTCAAGGAGAGACTCGTGCCCGACCTGGAGCAGGTGCGGGTGGTCTCCGTGGACCGCAAGGGCACGGCGGGCTTCGACCTGAAGCTGGACTCCGGCGAGCAGTTCACGGCCCGCGCGGTCGTGGTCGCGAGCGGCCTCTCGGGGCTCGCGCAGCTGCCGCCGGCGCTCGCCGCCGCCGTGCCGGACGGGCCGTCCCCCGCCGGGCCCGTCTCGCACAGCTCGCAGCACGGCGACCTGTCACGGTTCGCGGGGCGCGAGCTGATCGTGGTCGGCGCGGGGCAGTCGGCCCTGGAGACGGCCGCGCTCGCCGCCGAGGCGGGCGCGAGCGTCAAGGTGGTGGCGCGCGGCAGGAGTTCGGTGGCCTTCGGGTCGCCCCCGTGGGAGCAGCCGAAGCTGCGCCCCGAGTCGCCGTTCGGCCGCGCCTGGTCGCTCTACGCGATCAGCTACTACCCCCACCCCTACCGCTATCTGCCCCCGCAGGCCCGGCACTACCTGGTCCGCCGCATACTCGGGCCGCTGGGCGCGTGGTGGCTGCGCGAGCGCTTCGAGGGCAAGGTCGACAAGCGCGAGGTCCGCCGCGTCATGTCGGCGGACGTCCGGGACAGCAGCCCCGTCCTGCGGGTGGAGACCCTGGGCGGCCGCATCCGCGAACTCTCCGCGGATCACGTCATAGCGGCGACGGGCTACCGCGTGGACATCGAAGCGATGGACTTCCTCGGCCCCGCCCTCCGCGCCCGCCTTGCGGTGAGCCGAGGCACCCCCAAGCTGGGCGCGGGCTACGTCTCGTCGGTCCCGGGCCTGTACTTCACGGGCCTCCCGGCGGCGGCGTCGTACGGCCCGGTGATGCGCTTCGTGTGCGGCACGGAGTTCGCGTCACCGCGGCTGGCGGGGCATCTGGCGCGGGCGCACGGCTGAACGGGCGGCGACGCCCCCTCCGTCACGAATGCTGATCTCGGCAGGGGCGCGCGGGGCGTGCGGGGCGTGTGCGGACGCTCCTGGGTGGGTTTGTGCGTCGACTCGTGCGTCATGGCGTCTCCGGTGTGCGTTCCGGGCCAAGTCATACCTTAGGGACGGTTCGCGGCGACACGTCTCGGTGAATCCCGCGAGCGCCGGTTGTGCGACCAGCGCACTCCGCTCGTCACAGCTCTTGTGACGTTGCTTTCGGCATCGCCCGGGATCCGTATTCTCTGGATCATGGCTGCACCCCTCGCATATTCACTCATCGCCACTGACCTGGACGGAACGCTGCTGCGCGGCGACGACACCGTCTCCGACCGGTCGTTGGCCGCGCTGTCGGCGGCGGCCGCGGTGGGGGCGCATCACCTGGTGGTGACCGGGCGGCCGGCGCCCCGGGTGAAGCCGCTCCTCGACGACCTGGGCAACGGCGGCCTCGCCGTCTGCGGTCAGGGGGCGCAGTTGTACGACTCCGGGGCCGACCGCATGATCTGGTCCGTGACGCTCGACCGTGAGCTGGCCGAGGCCGCGCTCGGGAAGATCGAGGCCGAGGTGGGGGAGGTGTACGCCGCCGTCGACCAGGACGGCGTGGACGGGCTCACCCTCATCGAGCCCGGGTATCTGATGCCGCACCCCACGTTGCCCGCCGTGCGCGTCCACAAGCGTGACGCGCTCTGGGCCGAACCCATCAGCAAGGTCCTCCTGCGCCATCCCGAGCTGACCGACGACGAGTTGGCCGCCGTCGCCCGTGACGCCGTCGGGTCGCTTGCCACCGTCACCATGTCAGGGCCCGGCACCGTCGAGCTCCAGCCGCGCGGGGTGACCAAGGCGACCGGGCTCGCCCTCGCCGCCGAGCGGCTCGGGATGGCCTCCGAGGACACCATCGCCTTCGGGGACATGCCCAACGACGTGCCGATGTTCGTGTGGGCGGCCCGCGGCATCGCCATGGCCAACGCCCACCCCGACCTCAAGTCGGCCGCCGACGAGGTGACTTGCTCCAACGAGGAGGACGGGGTGGCCGTCGTGCTCGAGCGCTTGCTCCGTGCGGGGGAGCGGGGCCGCCGCCCTCAGGGTGCCCGCTAGCCCGCCGTCCTATGGGGGCCCGCTAGCCCGCCGTCCGCGGGATCCGCTTCTCCCACGTGCGGTGGAAGACGACCTCGCCGCCGTCCTTGCACACCACCTCGTTCGACGTGATGAAGTCCGTCGCGTCGCACGTGATCTCGGAGCGTGACTCGACCGTCGCGTCCCAGCCGAGCTCGGGGCGGTGCAACCGGATGAACCAGTCGGAGCGGGTGCGGGCGGAGAGCGGATCGGACTCGTTGATCGTGTACGCCTCCACCGCGTCCTCGGTGAATTCGAGGCCGTCCGGGTAGACGCGCGTACCGCCGTAGCGCGGGTCCACCTCAAGGCGCCACTCGCCCTTCGCCACATCGCGTACGACCAGGCGCTCGGGGCGCGGCTCGTCGAGTGTCGCCGGGTACACCACTCCGAGCGGCTCCGACTGCTCGGGCGCCTCGAAAGTGATCGTCGGGTCCAGGTCGCCCTCCCGTACCGGGAGTTCAAGGGCGCTGCCCGCCGGGTCGAGGACGAAGCCCGCCGTGTCCGCCTGCGGCCAGATCCACGGCCAGTACGCGGACGACACCGCGAGCCTGATCTTGTGGCCGGGCGGGAACGTGTGGCCGATCGCGTTCAGCTCGAAGGTGACGTCTTCCGTCTCGCCCACCGGCCACGGGTCCACCCGGTCCCTGCCGTTGCGGGCGGAGAGGTTCAGAACGCCGCGCGTGACCAGCGTCGACGAGCCGTCCGGTGCCACGTCGCACACCCGCGCGATCGCCTGGCCGGACGGGGTGTCCAGCGCCAGGCGCAGCTTCACCTTGGGCCGGCCCAGGATGCGTACGGCCGAGGGGACCTCGAACTCGAAGCACGCCGACCTGGCGTCCTCGTCCCGCTGGTCCGGCGGCAGGTCGGCGTCGTTGCCGAAGGGGAAGTAGCGCCCCGCGTCCAGGCCCGTGTGCTGGGGGGAGTTCACGATCACCGGCGCGCCCTGGAGGGCGTACGGGGTCGGGGTGACGTTCGGCGAGGGCCAGGAGGGATCGCCGACCCAGCCGCCCGGCAGCTCGGCGTACACCGTGGCCGGCGGGTGGGATTCGCTGATCCAGGAGCGGAGCTTCGGTTCGGCCATCACCCCGGTGTCGATGCCCTTGAGGTGGTGGTCCCACCAGCGCAGGGTCTCCTGGAGGAAGCCGATCGCCGGACCCGGCGGAAGACCCCGATCCGGGTACTGGTGCGACCACGGGCCGATCAAACCCCGTACGTCGCCCGGAAGATGCTCGACCAGACGCAGGACGGTGTCCCGGTAGGGGTCGTGGAAGCCGCCCACCGCGAGTACGGCCGCGCCGATCGCCGCGTAGTCCTCGCAGACGCTGCCGTGCTGCCAGTAGGCGTCCCGCGTCTGGTGGTCGAGCCAGGTGTGGATGAAGGGGTCCACGGCTTCGAGGCGGCTCAGCCACATCTCCCGCCAGCGGTCGCCGACGAACAGCGGGTCCGGCGGGCGGGAGACGAAAGCGAGCATGGTCGCCGCCCACGCGTGCATGTCCACCGCGAGGACGGAACCACCCATGTAGTGCACGTCGTTGTCATAGCGGTCGTCCGCGGAGCAGACCGTGACGATCGCCTTGAGCGGCTCGGGCGCGAGGGCCGCGATCTGGAGGGAGTTGAAGCCGCCCCAGGAGATGCCGAACATGCCGACCTTGCCGGAGCACCAGGGCTGCGCGGCGAGCCAGTTGACGACCTCGACCCCGTCGGCCAGCTCGACCGGGGAGTACTCGTCGGTCGGCATGCCCTCCGAGTTGCCGTGACCGCGGACGTCCACGCGCACGGAGGCGTAGCCATGGCCCGCGTACCAGGGGTGGCGCTGGAAGTCGCGTGGCGCCGTCCAGTCGCTCAGCCGGTAGGGGAGGTACTCCAGGAGCACGGGGACGGGTTCGTCCGTCACCGGGCGCCAGATGCGCGCGTAGAGCTTGGTCCCGTCCGGGAGGGGTACCTGGACGTCCTCGCGGGTGGTCTCGTACGGGAAGGACTGGCGAATCTGCATGGGGGGAACCTCAGTGTCCTCAGTGGACGGGGTGCATGGTGCGGCGGAGCCACGGGGCGAGCAGGATGACGGCGACACCGGCGGCCACCGCGATCGCCCCGTTCACGCCGAAGTACGCCGGGTTGGAGACCTCTCCGTACAGCTTCACGATCTGGGCCTGGATGCCGTTGGCGAGGGCGAGCGAGAGGAACCAGAGAGCCATGGTCTGACTGGCGAAGGCCCGGGGCGCGAGCTTCGTCGTGGCCGACATGCCCGAGGTCTCCACGAGGATGTCGCCGAGACCGAGCAGCAGGTACGAGCCGACGATCCACCAGACCGCCATCTTGTACGTGTCGTCGCCGTGCCCGGAGGTGGGGAGCACCATCAGCAGGAACGACAGGCCGCCCAGGATCACACCGAACGCGATCTTGTTGGAGGCGTGCGGCTGACGGTGGCCCATCCGGGCCCAGACCGCGGCGACGACGGGGGCGAGCGCGACCTCGAAGGCGCCGAGCGCGGAGGCGTACCAGCTGGCGGGGAAGGTGAAGCCGAGGATCGAGGTCTCGGCGTTCGTCGACGCGAGCAGGATCATCGTCGAGTAGGCCTGGAAGAGGATGAAGTTGAAGACGACCGAGGCGAGGAAGAGCACCACGTACGGCTTGAGGCGGCCGCGCTCCTCGGGCGTCACCCGTGGGCTGCGGAACATGACCGCGAAGTAGACGATCGGCGCGATCACCGAGATGACGGTGAGCAGGTCGACGAAGCGGTCCATCGTCAGCCAGCCGACGGCGGCGAGCACACCCGCGAGGGCGGCGAACACGAGGACGCCCACGACGATCAGGACGATCGCGCGGCGCATCGCGTCCTTGGGGAGCGCGAATTCCGCCGACGCCTTGCGTCCGGCGAGATGACGGCGCCCGAGCACGTACTGGACCAGGCCGAACGTCATGCCGATGGCGGCCGCCGAGAAGCCCCAGTGCCAGCCCTTGTGGTCGCCGAGCCAGCCGGTGATCAGGGGGCCCGCGAAGGCGCCGATGTTGATGCCCATGTAGTACAGCGCGAAGCCCGCGTCACGCCGGTCGTCGTCGGTGCGGTAGAGCTTGCCGACCATCGAGGCGACGTTCGGCTTGAGCAGGCCGGTGCCCGCGCTGATCAGGCCAAGTCCGACCCAGGTCATCGTCGCCGTCGGCACGGCCATCGAGTAGTGGCCGCAGGCGATGAGGATGCCGCCCCACAGGACCGCGCGGTACGAGCCGAAGATGCGGTCGGCGAGCCAGCCGCCGGCCACCGACACGAGATAGACGAGTGTTCCGTACGCCGCCGACACCGAGGCCGCGGTCCCGGAATCCATGCCCATTCCGTCGTTCGCGACGGAGTCCGCGAAGTACAGGACGAGGATGGCCTGCATGCCGAGGAACGAGAAGCGCTCCCAGACCTCGAGACCCGACAGGGTGAGCAGACCGCGCGGCTGCCCGAAGAAGGCGTGGTCGTCGCCGGGCGGCGGCTCCGTCGGCGGCTCCGCGGGCGGTTCGGTGTCGGCCTCAGTGCGGGACAAAGGTTGTGCTCCCGGTAGTTCTGTGGTGCATGGGGCTTTCGTGGATTACGAGGATTACGGGGCGATCGGGTTTTGTGGGGCGTATCAGCTGATCAAGAACATACCGGTGGTGTTCGCATGCCGCCTGGGCGGCATTGCACAGGCGGGTGCCCACTGTGATCGAAAGGCGACCGGATACGCTGACTTGTGCGAGGGCAGCGACACATCGACAAACCGTGTCATCGACCCCGTCATCGCGCAAAGATCGACCGAGTGATGATCGACCGAGTGACCGACTTGTGATCGTCAGCAGACAGGAGAACCCCTCGTGACCGTCGTCGGGCCCTTCGGCCTCAGCGTGCGGGACCAGGCTCTCGAAGCCGATGTCCAGGCCGGATTGGCGGCCGTCGAGGAAGGTCTGCTCGACGCCACCAAAAGCGGGGTCCCCTTCATCACGGAGGCCGCGCAGCATCTGGTGCGCGCGGGCGGCAAGCGGTTCAGGCCGCTCCTCGTGATGCTCGCCTCGCAGTTCGGGGATCCGTACGCGCCGGGTGTCGTGCCCTCCGCCGTCGTCGTCGAGCTCACGCACCTCGCGACGCTCTACCACGACGACGTGATGGACGAGGCGGACGTGCGCCGCGGCGTCGAGAGCGCCAACCAGCGTTGGGGCAACTCCGTCGCCGTCCTCACGGGTGACTTCCTCTTCGCCCGCGCCTCGTACATCCTGGCCGACCTCGGCCCGGACGCCGTCCGCATCCAGGCGGAGGCCTTCGAACGCCTGGTCACCGGCCAGATCCTGGAGACGGCGGGCCCGACCGAGGGCCGCGACCCGATCGACCACTACCTCGACGTGCTCGGTGGCAAGACCGGCTCGCTCGTCGCCGTGGCGTGCCGTTTCGGCGCCATGATGTCCGGCGCCGACGAGACCGTCGTGGACGTCCTGACCCAGTACGGGGAGCGGCTCGGCGTCGCCTTCCAGCTCGCCGACGACGTACTGGACATCGCTTCCGACTCGCACGAGTCCGGCAAGACGCCGGGCACGGACCTCCGGGAAGGCATCCCCACCCTTCCGGTCCTGCGCCTGCGCGAGCGGGTGGAGAAGCTCGGGCTGCCCGAGGACATCGCCCTGTCTGAGCTCCTGGACTCGGATCTGACGGACGACGCGCGGCACGCCGAGGCGCTGGCCCGGCTGCGGGTCCACCCGGCCCTGGAGCAGGCGCGCAAGGACACCGTGCGGTTCGCGGAGGAGGCGCGGGACACCCTCGCGCCGCTGCGGGACTGCGACGCGAAGACCTCGCTCGTCGAGCTCTGCGATCTGGTGGTGCACCGGGCGGGCTGAGTCTCCCGCCGCGCGCGATGTGCGTGACCTAGGTCACACTTTCGGGTCGGCCCTGGATTGAGTCCGGGATCGGATCCAATCCGTACCTATGTCCGGAAGCTGACGCAGTGGGGCGTCGGCTCGGGTACGGGGGAGATTTCTGATCATGGGTACTTTTGGTACTTCCGGCATGTTCACGCGCCGCCGCCGGGCTCTGCTCGCCGCCGGTGTGGCCGTCGCCGCCGCGGGAGGCGTGGCGGTCGCGGCACCGACCGCGGCGGCGCACGACGGCAGCGGCAGCGCGAGCAGCGGCAGCAGTAACGCGAGCAGCGGCACCAGCAGTGCGGGAGCCGTCTTCGCGGCGAGCATGAACGGCGCGAACGAGGTGCCGGTGCAGGGCGGCCCCGCGGTGGGCGACAAGGACGGCAGGGCGCTCGAATTCGTCGAGGTCGAGGGCGACCGGGTGTCGGTCAGCGTCAAGTGGCGCGGCACGGACAGGCCGACCGCCCTCCACATCCACCAGGGCGCCAAGGGCACCAACGGCGGCGTCAAGATCGACTTCACCGGGCTGCTCGGCACGAGCAAGGGCCATCGCGTCACGGGCACGGTCAAGGTCGACGACGCGGCGCTGCTCGGGCAGTTGAAGGCCGACCCGAACAGCTTCTACGCCAATCTGCACACCACCGAGTTCCCCGGCGGCGCGGTCCGCGGACAGCTCCACAAGGTGACCACGGACGTCGACTTCCGCGACGTGGCGGCCCACTTCCAGGCCTCGGTGCTCAAGGGCAAGCAGATCTACGAGTGCAAGAAGACCGAGGACGGTTCCGGAAAGTTCGCCTTCGCGCAGCGTGACGTGCGCGCGAGGCTCGGCGGCGGCATCGCGCACGACTTCGTCGCCCCCAACTCGGGCACTCCGCGCTGGACCGCCCCCGACCGCAGCCAGGTCACCGGCAAGCTGATCTCCAGGACCCCGAACGGCGAGAAGAACATCCCCGAACTCGACCTGGCGGCCACGCAGACGGGCAAGCCGCGCGGGCTGCTCGCCGGCACCGCGGAGATCCTGCGCCTGAACACGGTGGGCGGGGTCGCACCGGCGGGAGACTGCGAACAGGGCGCCATCGCGGAGGTGCCGTACAAGGCGGACTACGTGTTCGTGCAGCGCTGAACCCTGAGTGCTCGGGCGGCGCTTCCCCTACTGGTCGGGGGAGGCGTCGCCTCTTTTTGTCATCCCACAGCAGTACGTGGAGTTGCTCCCGGGGTCTGACGCTTCTTGTCGGCTGATTTGGTCGTATGGAGACAAGCAAGGTCCGGCAAGAACAACCACTCCTGACCTGTTCGGGTGAGAATGGCGGCGAGGAGTGGACGCACGCACGTACTGGGAAGGCCGCCGCCGACCACGGAGGTAGGGCACACAATGGCACCGTACGAACCGGAGCAGAACACCAGCGAGAGCGGGGAGCTGCGCGCGGGCCGTCGCAAGGCGGCGCGTTACGTGGTCCCCGTCGCGGTGGCGGGGGTGGCGGCGGCGACCATCGGGCTCGTCCCGGCGCTCGCCACGTCGGGCGACCCCAAGCTGCCCGACGTCACCGCCCAGGAACTCATCGAGAAGATCGCCGCGTCGGACACGGAGCAGCTCTCCGGCACCGTGAAGATCAGCACCGACCTCGGCCTCCCGTCCCTCGGCGGCGGCATGGCCGGTGGCTTCGCCCCTGGTGGCGGCTCGGGCGGCGGGAGCGGGGACGGTAAGGGCTCGGCCGCGGACCCGCAGGCGAAGCTGATGGAGCTGGCGACCGGCACGCACACGCTGCGCGTCGCCGCCGACGGCCCCGACAAGCAGAAGCTGTCGATCCTGGACGACGCCGCCGAGTACAGCCTGATCCACAACGGCGACGACGTGTGGGCGTACGACAGCAAGTCGAACGAGGCGTATCACTCCAAGTCGGCGGCCAAGGACGCCGGTAAGGATTCCAAGGATTCCGGGGATTCCGGGGACAAGGACCTCCCCAAGGGTGTCCCGTCCACGCCCAAGGAGCTGGCCGAAGAAGCGCTCAAGGCGGTCGACGACACGACGTCGGTGAAGGTGGACGGCACCGCGCAGGTCGCCGGCCGCGACGCCTACCGCCTGGTCATCAAGCCCAAGCAGTCGGGCTCGACGATCGGCCAGATCACGGTCGCCGTGGACTCCGAGACCGGCACGCCGCTGAAGTTCACGCTCACCCCGTCCGGCGGCGGCAGCGCGGTCGTCGACGCGGGCTTCACCAAGGTCGACTTCGGCAAGCCGGCCGCTTCGACCTTCGACTTCACGCCGCCCAAGGGCGCGAAGGTCACGGAGGGCGATGACGCCAAGGCCGAGAAGCACGGCTTCAAGGACGGCGGCAAGGAGTTCGGCGGCAAGGAGTTCAAGGCCGGCAAGGAGTTCAAGGGCGGCGAGGACCTGAACGGTCTGAACGTCATCGGCAAGGGCTGGAACTCCATCGCCGAGCTCGAACTGCCGGGTGGCCAGGGCCTCCCGACGGGCGCCTCCGGGGACATCCCGCAGGACGCGCAGGGCTTCCTCGACTCGCTCGGCGACAAGGTGTCGGGCGACTTCGGCTCGGGCACGGTCTTCAAGACGCGCCTGATCAACGCCCTCATCACCGAGGACGGCAAGGTCTACGCGGGCGCGGTGACCAAGGAAGCTTTGGTGAAGGCAGCGGACGCCGCGAACTAGAGCGCCCCTTCAGGGGCGCGGGGAACTGCGCGATCAGCCACGAAGCACTCGCAGCAGATGAACAGGCGGCGGGCTCAGGGTACGAACCCTGAGCCCGCCGCACCGGTGAGGGAGGACGAATGCCCCGCACAGACGGCAGTCCGACGCAAAGCGTCATCGAGACCTCCGGGCTGACCAAGCGCTACGGCAGGCAACTGGCCGTGGACCAGCTGAGCCTCACCGTCCCCGCGGGCAGCGTCTTCGGGTTCCTCGGGCCGAACGGCTCGGGTAAGACGACCACCATCCGGATGCTGATGGGCCTGATCGAGCCGACTTCCGGCCGGGCCCGGGTCCTTGGCCGCCCGATGCCGCGCGAGACCCGCGCCGTGCTCCCGCACGTGGGAGCGCTCATCGAAGGCCCCGCGCTCTACGGCTTCCTCTCCGGCCGCGACAACCTCCTGCGGTACGACGCCGCCGACCCGACCGCCGATCCGCGCACCCGCCGTGCCCGCGCCGATTCCGCCCTTGACCGGGTGGGGTTGACGGCTGCCGCGGGCAAGAAGGCGAAGGCGTACTCGCTCGGGATGAAACAGCGCCTCGGGCTCGCCGCGGCGCTGCTCCAGCCGCGCAGACTGCTCGTGCTCGACGAGCCGACCAACGGCCTCGATCCGCAGGGCATGCGCGAGATCCGGGCGCTGGTGAGGGAATTGGCGTCGGAGGGCACGACCGTGTTCCTCTCCTCGCACCTCCTGGACGAGATCGAGCAGGTCTGCACGCACGCCGCGGTGATGGCCCAGGGCCGGCTGATCACCCAGGGTCCGGTCGCCGAACTCGCCGCGGGTGCGCGCGGGCGGCTGGTCGTCACGACGCCGGACACGGGTGACGCGGTGCGTGTCCTGAAGGAGCTCGGCGTGACGGATCTCGTCGTGACGGAGGACCGCGTGACGGGCGAACCGCCGGGTGCGGAGAGCGGCACGGACCTGGCTGAGCTGAACGCCGCCCTGGTCGGTGCGGGCGTCCGCGTACGGGGATTCGGCGTCGAACGGGCCTCGCTCGAGGACGCGTTCGTGGCGCTGACGGGGGAGGGGTTCGATGTCGCGGGCTGAGATGGGCGAGGTAGGGGACGACGTACGGGACGATGTACGCGAGGTGAGTGGGCCGCGAGAAGTACGGCGGATCTGGACCTTCGGGCTCTTCCGCAGCGAACTGGGGATCACCTTCCGCCGCTGGCGGACCCTCGCGCTGCTTGCCGTCCTCGCCGCCGTGCCGATCCTCGTGGGCGTCGCCGTCAAGATCGAGACCAGCGACGGCTCGACGCTCGGTGGGGGCGGCGGTGAGGCGGGGGGCCCGGCGTTCATCGCGCAGGTGACCAACAACGGCCTGTTCCTGGTCTTCACCGCGCTCGCCGCGACCCTCCCCTTCTTCCTGCCGATGGCGGTCGGCGTCGTCGCGGGTGACTCCATCGCGGGCGAGTCGAGCGCGGGGACGCTGCGCTATCTGCTCGTCGCCCCTGCGGGACGCACCCGCCTGCTGCTCGCCAAGTACGCGACAGCGATGACGTTCTGCCTGGTCGCGACCCTCGTCGTGGCCGTCTCCGCGCTCGCCGTCGGGGCGCTGCTCTTCCCGGTCGGCGAGGTCACCACGATCTCCGGCACCCGGATCGGCTTCGGCGAAGGGCTGCTGCGTGCCCTGCTCATCGCCCTTGTGGTCGCCGCGTCACTGATCGGGGTGGCGGCGCTCGGTCTCTTCGTGTCGACGCTGACCAGCAGCGGCATCGCGGCGATGGCGACGACGGTAGGCCTGCTGATCACCATCCAGATCCTCGACCAGATACCCCAACTGCACGCCATCCAGCCGTACTTCTTCTCGCACTACTGGCTGTCCTTCGCGGACCTGATGCGCGAGCCCGTCTACTGGGACGAGCTGGTCAAGAACCTCGGCCTCCAGGGCCTGTACGCGGCCCTGTTCGGCTCGGCGGCATGGGCGAGGTTTGGGGCGAAGGACATCACGGCGTAGGGCGTGTAGGGCGTCGGGGCGCGCGTCAGCTCTCGTACGGGTAGCGGGCGAGCGGCGGCTCCTGCGCGAAGAACGTCTTGGCGCGGGCGAGGGCCTCGGTGTCGTCGAGCACGTTGCCGGGCCGCGACCCGTTGCCGAGCAGGACGCCGCCGAAGTGCAGCGGGAAGAAGGCGGCCACGTGGTTCAGCGTGCCGATCAGTGGCTCCGCGACCTCCTCCTCGCTGTGGGCGAGCGCCGTCACGCCCCACAGGGTGCGGCCCTTCATGGTGGCCTTGAAGTCGACCTCCGGAACCTCCAGCCACGCGTCCCAGTAGTCGAGGTAGCGCTTGGTGGTGGCCGAAAGGGAGTACCAGTACAGGGGCGACACGATGACGATGTCCGTGGCGTCGAGGGTGGCGTCCAGGAGCAGCGCCTCGTTGTCGCCGGACGGCCGGGGGCGGGCACGCGGGCGTGTGCTGTCGTGGCGCAGGTCCTCGAAGTCGGGCAGCGGGTGCTCCGCGAGGTTCAGCCAGCGCTGCTCCACGTCGGCCGGGAGCTGTTCGGCGGCCTTGCGGGCCAGTGTCTCCGTGTTGCCCTCGGGACGGGCGCTGCCGAGAACGAAGAGGAACGAGCGGGTCATGGTGGGCCCCCTGGGTGTGTGGCGTGGCGGCGCACGGCCGCGAGGACCGTGCAATTACCTGCGCCTGCACTATATGCACGCGCAGGTAATTGCGTCCAGGGGGTTACGGGGGAGGCGTACCGGGCCTCCTAGGCGGACAGCCCCCACACCGCGTACGCCACCGCGTCGCTGTTGTTGTCGAGGGCCGTCCCGTCGATGTTCGACTCCGAGTCGCACGCGGAGTGGTAGCACTTGTCGAACGGCTCACCGGCCGTGCCGCCCCAGTTCCGGGCCTGCTCGGCGGTCTTCTTGTAGTCGGCGCCGCTGAACAGTCCGCCGACCGGCACGCCCGCGTCCTTGAACGGCGCGTGGTCCGAGCGGCCGTCGCCCTCCTCGTCGGGCTCCGTGGCGAGGTCGAGGCCGCCGTAGTAGTCCTTGAAGGTCTTCTCGATCGTGGGGTCGTCGTCGTAGACGAAGTAGCCCGGGTTCGGGGAGCCGATCATGTCGAAGTTCAGATAGCCCTTGATCTTCGAGCGCTCACCCGCGGGCAGCTTGTCGACGTAGTGCGAGGAGCCGACGAGCCCCAGCTCCTCGGCGCCCCACCAGGCGAACCGCAGGTGCTTGGCCGGCTTGTACTGCTCGCGCGCCACGGTGAGCGCGGTCTCCAGGATCGCGGCCGAGCCGGAGCCGTTGTCGTTGATGCCGGGTCCCGAGTCGACGCTGTCGAGGTGCGAGCCCGCCATGACGACCTGGTCGGCGTCGCCGCCGGGCCAGTCCGCGACCAGGTTGTAGCCGGTCTTGCCGTTGGAGGTGAACTCCTGGAGCGAGGTGGTGAATCCGGCCTCGTCCAGCTTGCCCTTCACGTAGTCGATCGAGGCCTTGTAGCCCGCACTGCCGTGGGCGCGGTTGCCGCCGTTGGACGAGGCGATGTTCTGCAACTGTGAGAGGTGGGCCTGGACGTTGGCCACGGAGATGTCGGGGGCCGCCGCCGTGGGGGCGGGGGCCGCGGAGGACATCGCGTCGGTGGTGAGGAGTCCGGTGACGGCTATGACGGCGGCTGCCGCGGCGCGTCCGGGAACGGAGAGCTTCATGTGGGGGCTCCGTGTTCTGTTGGATCGTTCGGTGCGTGGGGGTACGCCAATTCGATGAACGTCCAACCGAATTGGCGTGCCTGATGGTGCTGGTGAGGTTGACCGCGCGTCAAGAGCGCATATCGGTCGGCGTGTTCCGCAGGGCGGTCGTCGTCGGCGGCACGAGCACGGTCCAGCCGGGGGAGTAGGTGTCCGGCACGGGGTGACTCCGCCAGTAGCGGGCCCAGTACGGGGGCTGTTTCTCGCGGAGGACGAGGGCCGCGGGTTGCCGCCGGTCGTCCTGCCGGGCGGCCGAGCATCCGGAGACGTACGCGATGGGGATCACCGAAGTGCTGCCCTTCAGCACGCACGGAGCGCGGACCCCGTGTTCGTACAGCACGCCGGTGACACGGACCCAGTCGCCGCGGGCACCGGCCTGGATACGGGCGTTGCCCAGGGCGAGCGGAAGCTGGACCCCCAGGTGGGCGACGAGGGCGGCGGCGAGGACGACGGTGACGGCGCGTCGTGCCCGGCCGAAGAGGGCGAGGAGCCCGAAGGCGGCGGGGACGGCGAGAAGAGCGTGGGCCGGAAGGAGGAAGCGGGGGGCGCCATAGGGGACGAGGAGGAGGTAGGGCAGGGCGACGCACACGGCGACGATCACGGCCAGTCGGAGCGCGGGGCGGATTTCCCGCGGAGTGGCGCGGGGGACGGCGCCTCGCGGGGCGCCGACGGCCCCTTTCGTGACGGGGTACGCGCCGGGCGCCCCCGCCCGCCCCGTGGCCCACAACCCGGCGGCCACGAGCACCGGCAGGAGAAGCCACCACTCAGCGGCCACGATCCTGAGCTGGTCGGCGGTGCACGGTCGGCAGAGCAGAGGGCCGTCCAGGGCGGTGAACTGGGCCTCGACGGCGGCCAGGGGACGCAGCCCGCCCTGCACCTCGCTTGCCGCGGCGAGCCGTTCGCGTACGCCCCCGAAGCGGACGTACGCCTCGACGGCCCACGGCAGCAGGCCGGCCAGGACGCCGCCCGCCACGGCGAGGGCGCGCCCCCGGGTCCGCCAGGCGGGCACGAGCAGGGCGGCGGCGAGCAGTGGGACGGCGACGGCGGCACCGTCGTTGGGGCGCATCAGGGCGGCCAGGGCGAGCCCGGCCGTGATCCCCGTAAGGGCGAGACGCCCGGGGCGGGCCCCGAGGAACAGTCCGACCGCGGCCGTGACCCCCATGGCGGTGTAGTGGTTCGGCATCGCGGCGTTCGCGTAGAACAGCGCGAACCAGAGGCTTCCGTAGAGCCCGGCGGCCACGCCGACCACGGCGGGACGCCCCGCGATGACGCGCAGCCAGGGCCTGAAGCCCAGGTAGAGGGCGGTGGTCGAGAGCAGCGTCAGCCAGACCCTGAGCAGGACGGCCGAGTCGCTCCAGGCCGCGACGGGGGCGATGAGCAGGGGGACGCCACGGGTGCGGGGAGCGCTGAAGGGGGTGGCGGGCTCGTACGGCGGGAAGCGGCTCGCGTAGACGATCTCGTCCCAGCCGAGGGACAGGGTGAGCGGGACGAGGGCGAGGGAGAGCGCGGCGTAGGCGAGGCAGGCGGCGAGAAGGGGGAGATCGTCGCGGCCGGAGAGATGGAGGCAGAGGCGGCGGCCGAAGCGGCTGCCGGGGAGGCGGCCGGTCGAGGGTGCCGCGCCTGGCGCGGGCACGGTCCGGGGCGCGCTCTCGGGCACGAGGGTCTCGACCTCCCGCCAGGTTCGGTCAGGCGATGTCGCTTTCGATCACTTCTGGTCCCTTATGGGTGAAGGTAGCGACGATGGCACCCGAATCGCAGGAGGTGGGGCCGACGTATTTCGCCCGCTGCCGCGAAAGGCCCTGGCTCGGCCGTCCCGGTCCCGGCCCGCGCCGAGCCCACAGCCAAGCGGCAGAAGAGCAACCCGCATAGAGCACCCCGCAGCCGGCAGGCCAGCTCAGACCGCCGACTCCGAATTCCGCCCGGCAGCGGGAGTCATCGGCTCCGTCTCCCGCCCGGCCGTGGGGGAGGCCGCTGGAACAGCAGCCTGACGCACCGCGGCAAGCCGAACCGCGTTGCGCCGCGCGGACCGCACCGCGTCCCACGTCAGCAGCGTCAGCGCCAGCCACACGAGCCCGAACCCGGCCCACCGCTCGGGAGGCATAGCCTCGTGGAAGTACAGGATGCCGAGCAGGAACTGGAAGACGGGCGCGAGGTACTGGAGCATCCCCAGCGTCGCAAGCGGCACCCGGATCGCCGCGGCCCCGAAGCAGACCAGGGGGATGGCGGTGACCAGACCGGTCGCCGCGAGGAGCGCCGCGTGCCCGAAGCCCTCCGCGCCGAACGTGGCGTCACCCCGCGCCCCGAGCCACACCAGGAACCCGACCGCGGGCAGGAACTGGATCGCGGTCTCGGCGGTCAGCGACTCCAGACCGCTGAGCCCGACCTTCTTCTTCGCCAGGCCGTACGTGGCGAAGGAGAAGGCGAGGCAGAGCGAGATCCACGGCGGCTGCCCGTACCCGAAGGCGAGCACGAGGACCGCCGCGAGGCCGACGGCGACGGCCGCCCACTGCACGGGCCGCAGCCGCTCGCCGAGGAGCAGGACGCCCATCGCGATGGTGACCAGGGGGTTGATGAAGTAGCCGAGGGAGGCCTCCACGACGTGGCCGGAGTTCACGGCCCAGATGTAGACGCCCCAGTTGACCGTGATGACCGCCGCGGCGATCGTCACGAGGCCCAGCTTGCGAGGCTGCCGGATGAGCTCACCCGCCCACGCCCAGCGCCGCACGAGCAGCAGGGCGATGCCGACCACCACGAGCGACCAGGCCATCCGGTGCGCGAGGATCTCGCCCGCTCCGGACGGCTTGAGCAGGGGCCAGAAGAGGGGGACGAGGCCCCACATCCCGTAGGCCGCGAAGCCGTTCAGCAGCCCTATGCGCTGCTCGCTCTTCGACTGCTCGACTGCGGCGGCGTCCACGGCCCCTCCTTGGTGCAAGGCAGCCCCACGCTGCCCTCAGAAGGTAGCGGCCCGGACACCCCCGTGTCATGCCCGTCTCACGAAAACGGTCATGACCTCCGTCTCGCCGGGCGCCGGCCCGGTCTCAGCCCTTGAGCGCGGCCGAGATCGCGTCCGCGACAGGCGTCGTGGGGCGGCCGATGAGGCGGGACAGATCACCGCTCGTACCGGCGAGCAGCCCCCGCTCGATCGCCGAGTCCACGTCGACGAGGATCGCGGCGAACTGTTCGGGGAGGCCCGCGCCGGTCAGGATGGCGAGGTTCTGCTCGGAGGGGACGTTCGCGTACGAGATGTCCTTGCCGCTCTGCCGGGCGACCTCGGCGGCGTACTCGGCCAGGCTCCATGCGACGTCGCCGCTCAGCTCGTACGCCTTGCCCTCGTGGCCCTCGCCGGTCAGTACGGCGACGGCGGCCGCCGCGTAGTCGGCGCGCGAGGCGGAGGCGACCCTGCCCTCGCCCGCGGAGGCGACGACGGCGCCGTGCTCCAGGACGGGCGCGAGGTTGGCCGTGTAGTTCTCGTGGTACCAGCCGTTGCGCAGGAACGTGTGCGGAAGCCCGGAGTCGAGGATGAGCCGCTCGGTCTCCTTGTGCTCGGCCGCGAGGTCGAAGTCGGCGTCGGGCCCGCCGAGCACACCGGTGTACGCGAGGAGCGCGACGTCCGCCGCACGGGCCGCGTCGATCACCGCCGCGTGCTGCGGCACCCGCCGGCCGACCTCGCTGCCGGAGATCAGCAGGACCCTGTCGCCCGCGGCGAAGACGCCGGCGAGGGTCTCGGGCGTGCTGTAGTCGGCGACGCGCAATTCCACGCCGCGCGCGGCGAGGTCGGCGGCCTTCTCCTTGTCGCGGACGACGGCGGCTATCCGCCCGGCGGGCACCTGCGCGGCGAGCAGCCCGTCGATGACGAGACGGCCGAGGTGTCCGGTGGCTCCGGTGACGACGATGCTCATGTCTGGAATCTCCCTTTGGTGTGGTTCTGACAGTGAGCCTACGTCGGGCGCTAACTATTGGAAAGTACCCACTTTGAAGTAAGGTACTGGCATGGCAGTAAGTAACTGGAATCTCGGGGACGAGGGAATGTGCCCGCAGCGCCTCGTCCTGGAGCACGTCACGAGCCGCTGGGGAGTGCTCGTCCTGATCGCCCTGGACGAGCGCTCGTACCGCTTCAGCGAGCTGCGCCGGGCGCTCGGCCGGGTCAGCGAGAAGATGCTGACGCAGACCCTGCAGACGCTGGAGCGCGACGGCCTCGTCCACCGCGACGCCAAGCCGGTCATCCCGCCACGCGTCGATTACTCGCTCACCGACCTGGGGCGCGAGGTCGGCACGCAGGTCCGGGCGCTCGCCGAGTGGACCGAGCGGCGCCTCGCGGACGTACAGGAAGCGCGCCTGGCATACGACGAGGCCCGGTTCCTGAAGGATCAGAACCGGGCCTCGGACAGGGCGAGTTGAGCTAGCCGACGACGGTCCAGGTGTCGCCGCCCGCGAGCAGCGCGGCCAGGTCGCCCTTGCCGTTCTGCTCGATTGCGGTGTCGAGCTGGTCGGACATGAGGGTGTCGTAGACCGGGCGCTCGACGTCGCGGAAGACGCCGATGGGGGTGTGGTGCAGGGTGTCGGGGTCGGCGAGGCGGGAGAGGGCGAAGGCCAGCGTCGGCGAGGTCGAGTGCGCGTCATGGACCAGGATCTGAGACTCCGTCTCAGGCGTGACCGGGACGACTTTGAGATCACCGGTCACCGGGTCGCGCACGACGCCCTTGGAGCCGAGGCCGCCTTCCAGGGGAGCCCCGAAGCGGATGGGCTGGCCGTGCTCCAGGCGGATCACGGCCTCCTCGGCCTGCTGCTTGTCCTTGAGGACCTCGAAGGCGCCGTCGTTGAAGATGTTGCAGTTCTGGTAGATCTCCACCAGGGCGGTGCCGGGATGTTCGGCGGCCTCGCGCAGCACCGAGGTGAGGTGCTTGCGATCGGAGTCCACCGTCCGCGCCACGAAGCTCGCCTCCGCGCCGATCGCGAGCGACACCGGGTTGAAGGGCGCGTCCAGAGAGCCCATCGGCGTCGACTTGGTGATCTTGCCGACTTCGGAGGTCGGGGAGTACTGGCCTTTGGTGAGGCCGTAGATCCGGTTGTTGAACAGCAGGATCTTGAGGTTCACGTTGCGGCGCAGGGCGTGGATGAGGTGGTTGCCGCCGATGGACAGGGCGTCGCCGTCGCCGGTGACCACCCACACGGACAGGTCGCGGCGGGAGGAGGCGAGTCCGGTGGCGATGGCGGGGGCGCGGCCGTGGATGGAGTGCATCCCGTAGGTGTTCATGTAGTACGGGAAGCGTGAGCTGCAGCCGATGCCGGAGACGAAGACGATGTTCTCCTTGGCCAGGCCGAGTTCGGGCATGAAGCCCTGTACGGCGGCCAGGACGGCATAGTCACCGCAGCCGGGGCACCAGCGCACCTCCTGATCGGACTTGAAGTCCTTCATGGATTGCTTGGCCTCGGCCTTGGGCACCAGGGAAAGCGCTTCGATCGTGCTCCCGGTGCCTTCGGTCTTCGTGTCAGCCATTGATGGCCTCCTTGAGAGCCGTGGCGAGCTGCTCGGCCTTGAACGGCATTCCATTGACCTGGTTGTACGAGACCGCGTCCACGAGGTACTTGGCGCGGAGCAGCGTGGCGAGCTGGCCGAGGTTCATCTCGGGAATCACCACCTTGTCGTAACGCTTCAGGACCTCGCCCAGATTCCGGGGGAAGGGATTGAGGTGGCGCAGATGGGCCTGCGCCACGCTCTGGCCGACCGCCCGCAGACGGCGAACCGCCGCCGTGATGGGCCCGTAGGTCGAACCCCAGCCGAGGACGAGCAACTCGGCGTCGCCGCCCGGGTCGTCGACTTCGAGGTCGGGCACCTGGATGCCGTCGATCTTGGCCTGGCGGGTGCGGACCATGAAGTCGTGGTTGGCGGGGTCGTAGGAGATGTTGCCGGTGCCGTCCTGCTTCTCGATGCCGCCGATGCGGTGTTCGAGACCGGGCGTGCCCGGGATCGCCCAGGGGCGGGCCAGGGACTGCGGGTCGCGCTTGTAGGGCCAGAAGACCTCGGTGCCGTCGTCCTCGGTGTGATTGGGCCCCGAGGCGAACTGCACCCGCAGGTCCGGGAGTTCATCGGTGTCGGGGATCCGCCACGGCTCGGACCCGTTGGCCAGGTAGCCGTCGCTCAGCAAGAACACCGGGGTGCGGTAGGTGACTGCGATCCGCGCCGCTTCGAGCGCGGCGTCGAAGCAGTCCGCCGGCGTCTTGGGTGCCACGATCGGCACCGGCGCCTCGCCGTTGCGCCCGAACATGGCCTGCAGCAGATCCGCCTGCTCGGTCTTGGTCGGCAGACCGGTCGAAGGCCCGCCGCGTTGGATGTCCACGATCAGCAGCGGCAGCTCCAACGACACCGCGAGCCCGATCGTCTCCGACTTCAACGCGACACCGGGCCCCGAGGTCGTCGTCACCGCGAGCGAGCCGCCGAACGCCGCACCCAGCGCCGCCCCGATGCCCGCGATCTCGTCCTCGGCCTGGAAGGTGCGCACACCGAAGTTCTTGTGCCTGGACAGCTCGTGCAGGATGTCGGAGGCCGGAGTGATCGGATACGAGCCCAGGTAGAGCGGCAGATCCGCCTGCCGGCCCGCCGCGATCAGCCCGTACGAGAGGGCCAGGTTCCCCGAGATGTTGCGGTAGGTGCCGGTCGGGAAGGCCTGGGAGGCAGGAGCGACCTCGTAGGAGACCGCGAAGTCCTCGGTCGTCTCACCGAAGTTCCAACCGGCGTGGAACGCGGCGATGTTGGCCTCGGCGATGGCCGGCTTCTTGGCGAACTTGGTCCGCAGGAACTTCTCCGTGCCCTCGGTCGGCCGGTGATACATCCACGACAACAGACCCAGCGCGAACATGTTCTTGCTGCGGCCCGCGTCCTTGCGCGAGAGGTCGAACTCCTTGAGCGCCTCGACCGTCAGCGTCGTCAGCGGCACCGGATGGACGCTGTAGCCGTCCAGTGAACCGTCTTCCAGCGGCGAGACCTCGTAGCCGACCTTCTGCATCGCCCGTTTGGAGAACTCGTCCGTGTTGACGATGATCTCCGCGCCGCGCGGCACGTCGGCGATGTTCGCCTTCAGCGCGGCGGGGTTCATCGCCACCAGGACGTTCGGCGCGTCGCCCGGCGTGAGGATGTCGTGGTCGGCGAAATGCAGCTGAAAGGAGGAGACACCCGGCAGCGTCCCGGCAGGAGCACGGATCTCGGCGGGAAAGTTCGGCAGTGTCGACAGGTCGTTCCCGAAGGACGCCGTCTCCGAAGTGAACCGGTCACCGGTGAGCTGCATACCGTCCCCCGAGTCACCCGCGAAGCGGATGATCACCCGGTCAAGACGGCGTACGTCCTTCTCACCAGCATGCTTGCGCTGCTCTCCGACGACTGCCCCATCGGCCTGCTCGGCTGGGCTACTGACCTGGCTGGTCACTGAACTGGACCTCCCTCGGGCGGCTGAGCGGGAAGGGCTGGGCGACCGGCCTTCCCAAGGCCCACCCTACGTCTGTAAGGGTCGCCTTCCTGGGGTTGATCGCATGACGGACGCACTTTTGAGACGCATTATTGCCCCGTTTTGTCATGGTCTGCCTCGCCCCCCGGTCCGTCATGGAAGACGCCCCCCACTCATCCTTTGGTTCTAGGACTGTTCTCCGTGCTCATGCGGTTGCCGTTGTTCAGATAGCTGACAGAGTGTCAGATTGCTAGCTGTTGAGGTAGGTGAGAACCGCCAGCACGCGCCGGTGGTCCCCGTCGCTCTGGGAAAGCCCCAGCTTCAGGAAGATGTTGCTGACGTGCTTCTCGACCGCGCCATCACTCACCACCAACTGCCGTGCCACCGCCGAGTTCGTCCGACCCTCGGCCATCAGACCGAGTACCTCGCGTTCGCGAGGAGTAAGCCCCGCGAGGACGTCCTGCTTGCGGCTGCGGCCGAGCAGCTGCGCCACGACCTCCGGGTCGAGCGCCGTGCCGCCCTGCGCGACGCGCACCACGGCGTCCACGAACTCGCGCACCTCGGCGACACGGTCCTTGAGCAGATAGCCGACGCCACGGCTGGACCCGGCGAGCAGTTCGGTGGCGTACTGCTCCTCGACGTACTGGGACAGGACGAGCACCCCGAGCCCCGGAAACTGGTGGCGCAGATGCACCGCGGCCCGCACCCCCTCGTCGGTGTGCGTCGGCGGCATCCGCACGTCGGCGACCACCACGTCGGGCAGCGCACCCGCGGCGGAGAGGTCGTTGATCGTCTTGATCAGCGCGTCCGCGTCGCCGACCCCCGCGACGACGTCGTGCCCGCGGTCGGTCAGCAACCGGGTCAGGCCCTCCCTGAGCAGCACCGAATCCTCGGCGATGACGACCCGCACTTTGTCCTCCACGTTCACGGCCCCCCGGCATATGTGGTTCTGGTTGTCCCCCGGCACCTCAGTATCGCGCGTACGAACGCCGGCGAAGGGCGTAACGGCGTTCGAGGGCAACCGCTTGCCCGTGCGCGCTCACGGCGGGCACGGCAGCGCCCACCCGGCCTCCCCGCGTTGCGGGGCGACCGAGTGGGTGAGAGCTGAGGGAGATCCGCGGCTACGCCCGCCAGGGCGGATGAGCGCGGAGGGAAGGTCCGCTACGCCCGCCAGGGCAACTCGGCCGTCACCGTCGTGGGCCCGCCTGCCGGCGAGTCCACGACCAAAATCCCGTCGACCGCGTCGAGCCGCTCGGCGAGCCCGGCGAGGCCGGAACCGCCGGTCACGTCCGCGCCCCCGTCGCCGTCGTCGGTGACCTGGAGCATCAGCCGGTCCTCGACCTGCCACACGTCGACCGAGCCATGGGACGCCCGCGCGTGCTTGCTGATGTTCTGCAGGAGCTCGGAGACCGTGAAGTACGCGATGCCCTCGATCGCGGCGGCGGGACGCGCGGGCAGATCCACCTCGACCTGGACCGGAACCGTGCACCGGGCGGCGAGCGCGGAGAGCGCCGCGTCCAGGCCGCGGTCGGTCAGGACCGCCGGGTGGATGCCGCGGGCCAGATCGCGCAGCTCCTGAAGAGCCACCTTCACCTCGCCGTGCGCCTCGCCCACCATGCGCGCCGCGGCCTCCGGGTCCTCGGTCAGCTTCTCCTTGGCCAGGCCCAGGTCCATGGCGAGCGCCACCAGGCGGGCCTGCGCCCCGTCGTGCAGGTCGCGCTCGATGCGGCGCAGGTCGGCCGCGGCGGTGTCGACGACGACACCGCGGTCCGACTCCAGCTCGACGACGCGCGTGGCCAGACTCGACGGGCCGAGCAGACCGGCCACCATGACGCGGTCGACGGTGGTCAGGGCCCGGATGATCCAGGGCGTGGCGAGCGTGATCAGCAGACCGGTGAGGGTGACGACGCCGATCTCGAAGGGGTTGTCCAGGTAGATCTGGTGACCGTTGTCGCGGTAGAGCTGGATGCCGTCCTGGCCGCCGTAGACCGGGAAGAGCCACTGCCACAGCGGGTACGTGAGCATCGCCCAGCCGTACGTCCAGAAGACCACCGACACGGTGAAGGAGAAGACCGCCCAGGGCATGTGGAGGACGGAGTAGAGGACGTGCCGCCAGGAGACGCCGCTCTTGAGCACGGCGCCCATCCACGCCAGGGGACCGCCGCCGTTCTTGGGCCGCAGCGGCGCGGGGTCGGCCACCTCGACGCCCAGGAGCGCCCGCGCCCGCACCCGTTCCAGCGAGCCGATGCCGCGGCAGGCGGCGAGCCCGGCGGCGAGCACGGGGATGCCGATGAACGTGATCAGCAGCCCGGCGCCGACGGACAGCATCGTGACCGCGAACGTGAACGTGACGATGCTGATCGGCAGGCTCAGCAGCACATAGCCGAACTCCTTCCAGGCGCGGGCCTCGACCGGGGCCCGCAGCCCGGCGGGGAGACGGTGCCGCCGATCGTCGAGGTCGGATCCCCGGAACTCCGAACGGTTCATGCGCCCGTACTCCTGTCCGTACTCCGTGGCCATCGGTGCCGTCCGTTTCTGCTCGGTCTGTTCTGCGCTCGGTCTGAAGGTGTGTGCTGCTCGCTCACGCGCTCGGTCGACGCCATGGGTCTACGTGCTGTTTCGGCGTCGTATCTCAAGAGTGCTGGCCGCGGCAGATCCGGACCATGTGGTGCGTAGGTGTCTTCGACCGGGGGTTTTCCCTACCCCCGGGCCGTCTGCTCGCGGTCCTGGTCCCGGTCGCGCCACGGCAGCTCCGCCGTGATCGTCGTGGGGCCGCCCTCCGGGGACTCGATCACGAACAGGCCGTCGACCGCGCCGAGCCGGTCGGCGAGCCCCGACATGCCCGAACCCCCGTCCAGATGCGCGCCGCCCGTGCCGTCGTCCCACACCTGGATGAGCAGCCGCTGGTCGGCACGCCACACGTCCACGGACGCCGTACGGGCCCCGCTGTGCTTGCTGACGTTCTGCAGGAGCTCGGAGACCGTGAAGTACGCGATGCCCTCGATCGCGGCGGCCGGGCGCGCCGGCAGATCGGCGGTCACCTTCACCGGGACCGTGCACCGCGAGGCCACCGAGGACAGCGCCGCGTCCAGGCCGCGGTCGGTCAGGACCGCCGGGTGGATGCCGCGGGCCAGGTCACGCAGTTCCTGGAGGGCGAGCTTCACCTCGCCGTGCGCCTCGTCGACCATCGCCGCCACGGTGTCGTCGGCCTGCCCCTCCAGGAGCTTCTCCTTGGCCAGACCGAGCCCCATGGCGAGCGCCACCAGGCGGGCCTGCGCCCCGTCGTGCAGGTCGCGCTCGATGCGGCGCAGGTCGGCCGCGGCGGTGTCGACGACGACACCGCGGTCCGACTCCAACTCGACGATGCGCCGCTCCAGTTCGTCGGAGGGCGAAAGCAGCCCGCGGGCCATCGCACGGTCGGCGTTCGTCAGGCCGCGCACGATGTACGGGAGCACCGGCCAGAGCACGAAGAGCCCGGTCAGGGTGACGGCGAAGGTCACCACGCCCCAGGGCAGCCGCATGAACGAGTAGAGCATCGTGCGCCAGCCGACCGGGTCCTTCAGGCTCGACCACAGCCAGCCGAAGAAGCCGTGCCCCCGCTGCTTGGGCATCGGGCTCGGCTCGTCGATCCGCAGCCCGAGCAGTTTGCGCGCCCGCGCCCGCTCCGCCCTGCCGATCAGCCGGGCGCCGAGCAGCGCGCCCGCGAGCAGCGGCAGACCGATGACCGTCACGGCGAGACCGCCGCCGGCGGCGAGCGTCACGACCACGTAGACGAAACCGGCCACGCCGATCGGCAGGTTGGCGAGGAGGTGTGCGATCTCCCTCCAGGTCTGCGCGTCGTACGCCGCGAAGCGGGCGGGCGGAGGCGGCGAGTTCGGCGGGTGCGGCGGGTACGCCGAAGAGGCGGTCGAGGACGTGGCGCGTGCGGTCATATGCGTCAGGGTGCACGGCTCGACGCCGTGATGCCATGAGGAGGGCCGCCAGGACTCCCGGGGGATAACCCCACCCGATGCGTGACGCTCTGCTTACCTCGCCTTTAGCAGGCCCTAGACTCCCGTGCGTACAGATCGTCGAACAGTGCTGGGTGTCAGAGGCGGTCAGGGAGTGAGGGGCTGACGTGCACGTGAGAGACGTCGCGGCGAGCTACTACCAGTCGTACTCCGTCGTCGGACTGCTCGCCGTCGTCGGCGTGCTGTTCGTCGCCGTCGCCTTCGGCGCGGGGCGGCTGCTCAGGCCCGTCGTGCCGACACCCGAGAAGCTCCTGACGTACGAGTGCGGCGTCGACCCGGTCGGCGAGGGCTGGGCACACACCCAGGTCCGCTACTACGTCTACGCGTTCCTCTACGTCATCTTCGCCGTCGACTCGATCTTCCTCTTTCCATGGGCGACGGTCTTCGCCGCGCCCGGCTACGGTGCGACGACGCTGGTGGAGATGTTCATCTTCCTCGGCTTCCTGACCGTGGGCCTGCTGTACGCATACAAGAAGGGCGTCCTCACATGGACGTGACCCCGGAGCGTCCTCGCACGGACGTGACCCCGGAGCCCGTGCTCCTGCCCGAGCCGACCGTGCTGCCCACGCCCGAGCCACAGAAGCTCGGCGTGCTCTCGCGGCTGGCCCCCGAGCCGATGAAGGTGGTCCTCAACTGGGGCCGCCGGTACTCGCTGTGGGTCTTCAACTTCGGCCTCGCCTGTTGCGCCATCGAGTTCATCGCCGCCTCCATGGCCCGGCACGACTTCATCCGGCTCGGCGTGATCCCGTTCGCGCCCGGTCCGCGCCAGGCCGACCTGATGGTCGTCTCCGGCACGGTCACGGACAAGATGGCCCCGGCCGTGAAGCGCCTGTACGAGCAGATGCCCGAGCCCAAGTACGTCATCTCCTTCGGCGCCTGCTCCAACTGCGGCGGCCCGTACTGGGATTCGTACGCGGTGACCAAGGGCGTCGACCAGATCATCCCGGTCGATGTGTACGTGCCCGGCTGCCCGCCCCGTCCCGAAGCGCTGCTCCAGGGCATCCTCAAGCTCCAGGAGAAGATCGCGGCGGAGTCGCTGGGCGAGCGGTACGGCCGCGCTGACGGCAACGCCAACCGGCCTTCGGCGGCGGCCTTGCAGAGCGGGCTCGTGAAGCCGCCGGTGGCGGGTGGCTCGACGCCGGGTGGCTCGGCGTCGGGCGGTTCTGCATCGGGTGCTTCGGCGGCAGGGGAGGGGAACGCATGACCGGCTGGCTGCCGAGCCCCGTCGAGGAGCTCTTCGGCGCCGAGGCCACGGCGGATGAGTCGTACGACCTCCTGACGGTCGACGTCCCGCCGAGCGCGTGGATCGCTGCGCTCGAAACCGCGCGCACGACGCTGACCTGCACCTACTTCGACTGGCTGAGCGCCGTCGACGAACCCGGCACGGGCTTCCACGTCTCGGCCCACGTCGTCGCCCTCTCTCCCGTACGTCGCCTCCTCATCCGTACGACCGTCCCGCACGAGGCCCCGGTCCTGCCGACCGCGGTCGACGTCTACGCGGGCGCCGCATGGCACGAGCGCGAGACGCACGAGATGTTCGGCGTCGCTTTTGAGGGCCACCCGCACCTGGTCCCGCTGCTTCTGCCGGACACCTTCGAAGGACACCCCCTGCGCAAGGACTTCGTCCTGGCGGCCCGGGTCGCCAAGGCGTGGCCCGGCGCGAAGGAGCCGGGGGAGTCGGAACACGGCGGGCCCAAGCGCCGCCAGATGCTGCCTCCCGGCGTACCCGACCCGAACGAATGGGGCCCCCTGAAGGGCCAACTCCCGGCAGCCCCGGCCCGCCCGGCCCGCGGCGCCGCCCGTGCGGCGGGCGATCGCCCCGCCCGCCGTACCCGCACGGCGGGGGAGGGCTCGGCCAGCCAGGCACCGGGCACACAGCCGGAGACTCCGGCACCCGCACCACGCAGGACACGCAGCGTGAGCCAGGGCTCGGCATCCCAACGCCCGGAGACGACGCCCACCGCGTCGGCGCCCGAGGCTGCTCCGGCACCGGAGGCTGCTCCGGCGCCTGGGGTGAAGGCTGAGGCTGCTCCGGCGCCTGGGGTGAAGGCTGAGGCTGCTTCGGGTCCTGAGGCGAAGCCTGAAGCTGCTCCGGCATCTGAGGCGAAGCCCAAGCAGCCCGCGGCCGCTTCCGATGCTCCGTGGCACCAGGCCCGCCCGGCGTTCGACGCGAGCGAGGACGCGGGCAAGGGCGTGAGCGAGGACGCGGGCAAGGGCGTGAGCGAGGACGCGGGCAAGGGCGTGAGCGAGGAGTCGGCACCGCCCACGGAAGCCGAGTCCGGCACTGGTGCCAGTACCGACCCTGGCGGCGCGACTGCCAAGCCCGAGCCCGAGCCCGCCGAGCCCAAGCCGGAGCCTGCCGAGCCTGCCCCTGCCAAGCCGGAGGCCGCCGAGCCTGCCCGCACCAAGCCGGAGCCCGCCGAGCCTGCCCCCGCCGAGCCTGCCCCCGCCAAGCCGGAGCCCGCCGAGCCCGCCCCTGCCAAGCCGGAGGCCGCCGAGCCTGCCCGCACCAAGCCGGAGCCCGCCGAGCCTGCCCCCACCAAGCCAGACCCCGCCAAGCCCGCCCCCGCCAATCCCGACGATGAAGCCGACCGCCCAGGAGGCTCGGAGTGACCGACGTGCTTGACGTCGCCCTGCGTCTCCTCATCGTCTTCGCCGTCTTTCTCGTCCTGCCCCTGGTCGTCGGCCAGACCGAGCACAAGGTGATGGCCCACATGCAGGGCCGCCTCGGCCCCATGCACGCGGGCGGCTTCCACGGCTGGGCCCAACTCGTCGCCGACGGCGTCAAGTTCGCGCAGAAGGAAGACGTCGTACCGGCCGCGGCCGACCGCCGCATCTTCCAGCTCGCCCCCGCCATCGCCCTGCTGCCGTACCTCCTCGTCCTGATCGCCATCCCCATCGGCCCGAGCGAAGGCGCCGTCGGCCAACTCGTCGACGCGGGCATCTTCTTCGTGCTCGCGGTCATGGGCGTCGGCGTACTCGGCTCGCTCATGGCGGGCTGGGCCAGCGCCAACAAGTTCTCCCTCCTCGGCGGTCTGCGCACCGCCGCCCAGCTCCTCGCGTACGAACTCCCGATGCTGCTCGCCGCGGCCTCGGTCGCGATGGCCGCCGGCACGGTGTCGCTCCCGGGCATCCTCAACGCCTTCGAGTGGTGGTGGCTGCCCTGGCAGATCGTCGGCGCCCTCGTCTTCTTCATCGCGGGCCTCGCCGAACTCCAGCGCCCGCCCTTCGACATGCCGGTCGCCGACTCGGAGATCATCTTCGGTGCGTACACCGAGTACACGGGCCTGCGCTTCGCCCTCTTCCTCCTCGCCGAGTACGCCGGAATCGTCGTCCTCTGCGGCCTCACCACCGTCCTCTTCCTCGGCGGCTGGCACGGCCCCTGGGGTGCCGACGGCCTCGGCTGGGTCTGGACCCTCCTGAAAACCGGACTGCTGGCCTTCGTCGTGATCTGGCTGCGCGTCAGCTACCCCCGTCTCCGCGAGGACCAGCTCCAGAAGTTCTCCTGGACCCTCCTCGTCCCGCTCGCCCTCGCGCAGATCGCGCTCACCGGAATCGTGAAGGTGGCGATCAACTAAATGGCTGCGTCTCTCCCGCCCGCCCGGCCCCGGTTTCCCGGCAGCGGCCTGGCCAAGGGCCTCGCCGTCACCCTCCGCACGATGACGAAGAAGACCGTCACCGAGCAGTACCCGGAGCACCAGCCCGAACTCCCGCCCCGCACCCGGGGCGTCATCGGGCTCTTCGAGGAGAACTGCACGGTCTGCATGCTCTGCGCCCGTGAGTGCCCGGACTGGTGCATCTACATCGACTCGCACAAGGAGACGGTGCCGCCTGCCGTCGAGGGCGGCCGCGAGCGCAGCCGCAACGTCCTCGACCGTTTCGCCATCGACTTCTCCCTCTGCATGTACTGCGGCATCTGCATCGAGGTCTGCCCCTTCGACGCGCTGTTCTGGTCCCCGGAGTTCGAGTACGCCGAGACCGACATCCACGAACTCACCCACGAGCGCGACAAGCTCCGCGACTGGATGTGGACGGTCCCGGCCCCGCCGGCCCTGGACCCCGCGGCCGAGGAACCCAAGGAGATCGTCACCGCCCGCAAGGCGGCGGAGAAGCTGGCCGCGGCGCAGGAAGCGGAAGCTGCCGGACCGGAGGGATCCGCGTGAACCTCGCAGCCAACGCCCCCCAGGGCTTCCTCTCCCCGACGGGAGTGGAGATCGCCTTCCTCCTGGTCGGCCTCGTGACCCTCGGCTCGGCGATCGTCACCGTGACCACGAAGCAGCTGGTGCACGCCGCTCTGTGGCTCGTGGCGACACTCGGCGGTCTGGCCGTCGAGTACCTCCTGCTCACCGCCGAGTTCATCGCCTGGGTGCAGGTCCTGATCTATGTGGGCTCCGTCGTCGTCCTCCTCCTGTTCGGTCTGATGCTCACCAGGGCCCCCATCGGCCGCTCCCCGGACGCCGATTCGGGCAACCGCCCGGTCGCGCTCGCGGTGGCCGTCCTCGCCGCGGTCGCCCTGGTCTGGGTCGTCGTCGACGCCTTCCGGACGACCTGGATCGACCTCGACCGCGCCGCCGACGAGGCCCAGGGCTCCACCGCGGTGACCGGGAAGTTCCTCTTCCAGCACTGGGTGCTGCCTTTCGAGGCGCTCTCGGTCCTGCTCCTGGCCGCCCTGGTCGGCGCGATCGTCCTCTCCCGCAGGAACGCCCGCATGACCCGCCTGAACGGCTCCCCCGACGACACCCCCACCACAGGCGCTCCCGGCGGCACCGTCACGACGGGCGCCCCCGGCGAAAGCCGCCCGACCGGTGCCGCCGGCGACAAGGAGCAGCGCTGATGCACCTCGCCTATCCCGCCGTCCTCGCCGCCCTCCTCTTCTGCGTGGGTCTGTACGGCGTACTCGCCCGGCGCAACGCGATCCTGGTCCTGATGTCCGTCGAGCTCATGCTCAACGCCGTCAACCTCAACCTGGTCGCCTTCGACGTCTGGCTCCGCGACGCCCTCCACTCCGGCCAGGCCCTGACCCTCTTCACCATCGCCATCGCCGCAGCGGAGATCGGCATCGGCCTCGCGATCGTCCTGGCGGTCTACCGCAACCGCGGCTCCTCCGCCGTCGACGAACTCCGCGACACCGCCGAGGGCCCCGACGACCCCGATGACGACGCCGAGGGCGAGGCCACCGAAGAGCCCGCCCCGGCACGGAAGGCTGAGGCCACCGCGTGACCACGACCACCCTCGCCGTACTCGTCCCCCTCCTGCCGTTCCTCGGCGCCGTCGCCGGTCTGCTGCTCGGCCGCACCGTCCCCGGTCTCGTACGCCCCCTGGCCGTTCTCCCGACTCTGGCGGCGCTGGTCCTCGCCGTGCTGGTCGCCGCCCGCCACGGCGGCGGCGCCGACATCGACTCCGCCACCGAGCTCACCCCGACCGGCTCGGTCCCCATCGAACTCGCCCTGCACATCGACGGCTTCGCCGCCCTCGTCGCCGTCCTGGTCGGCGTCGTCGCCTCCTGCGTGCAGATCTACTCGACGGGCTACCTGCGCGACGACCCGCGCTACCCCTCGTACGCCGCTCTCGTCTCCCTCTTCACCTCCGCGATGCTGCTCGTCGTCTACTCCGGCGACCTGATGGTGCTCCTGGTCGGCTGGGAGATCATGGGCATCTGCTCGTACTTCCTCGTCGGCCACTACTGGGAGACGCCCGAAGCCCGCGCGGCCTCCCTCAAGGCCTTCCTGGTCACCAAGCTCGGCGACGTCCCCTTCCTGATCGGTCTGTTCGCGCTCGCCGTCGACGCCGGGTCGTTCCGCATCACGACCGTCCTCGCGACGGTCGCGGGCGGCGGCCTCGACCACCCGACGCTGATCGCCCTGCTGCTCCTCGCCGGTGTGGCGGGCAAGTCCGCGCAGTTCCCGCTGCACACCTGGCTGCCCGACGCGATGGCGGGCCCCACCCCCGTCTCCGCGCTCATCCACGCCGCGACGATGGTCGCCGCCGGTGTCTACTTCGTCGCCCGGCTCCTCCCGGTCTTCGCCGCCTCGTCGGCGGCGCTGGTCGTCCTCGCCGTCATGGCCGCCGTCACGATGGCCGGCTCGGCTCTCGCCGCGCTCGCCCAGGACGACATCAAGCGCGTCCTCGCGTACTCGACGATCGGCCAGCTCGGCTATCTGACCGGCGCCCTCGCCGTCGGTGACCGCGGTGCCGCCGTCTTCCATCTCCTTTCGCACGGCGCCTTCAAGGCACTCCTCTTCCTCGGCGCCGGCGTGATCATCCACGCCGCCGGCACCAACTCCCTCGCCGCCATGTCCCGCATGAAGGGCCTGCGCGACCGGGTCCCCGACGCCTTCTGGACGATGACCGTGGCGCTCCTGGCGCTCGCCGCGATCCCGCCCTTCAGCGGCTTCTTCTCCAAGGAAGCCGTCCTGGGCGCCGCCGAACACGCGGCCACCGGCCACTCCGAGACCGCCCCCACCGCGGCGGGCTGGATCGTCCTGATCGCCGGTCTGCTGACCGCCCTCCTCACGGCCGCCTACGCGACGCGTCTGTGGCTGCTCGCCTTCAACGGCAAGGGCCCCGAGGCCCCGGACCACGGAAGGCAACCCATCACCATGACGGCCGTGCTCTGGGTGCTCGCCGTCCCCTCACTCGCCTTCGGCCTCACCGTGGGCGTCCTGCCGGACTGGTTCGACGGGCACTCGCTCACCCCGACCCTCACCACCTCCGTCCTCGGCACGGGACTCGCCCTCGTCGGCGGGCTCGTCACATACGGAGCGTGGCGCCACACCACGACGCTCGCCGCCCGCCACCCGATGGGAGCGGTCGCCGCCGACGCGGGAGCCGACGGAGGCCTGGTCGAAGCCGAGGCCATCGCCTCGCACGCACCCGCCTACGGAGACGTGGCCCAGGCCCACGACCCCGCAGACCCCGGCCGCCTCCTGCTCGGCCCGCTGCACCGGCACGCCGCCGTCGGCTTCCACCTCGACGCCCTCTACGCCGCCCTGTTCGTGCGCCCCGTGCAGGCCGCCGCCCGCCTCGTACGGTTCCTCGACCGCGAGGTCGTCGAGACGTACGTACGCGGCGCGGGCACCGCACCCCGCTGGCTCGGTGCGGCCGTCCGTCGGGCGCAGACCGGCAACGTGCAGACCTACCTGAGCGCGCTGCTCGCAGGCACCGTCGTCCTGGCTGTCGCCGCCGTCCTCGTCGCCACCGCCGGAGCGTGAGCAGCCGTGATCGATATCAGTGAATCCGTGATGCAGCTTCTTCTGGCGTTGATCGTGGTCGGCCCGCTCATCGGTGCCGCCGCGGCTCTCCTGCCCGCCCCACCCGGACTGAAGGGGAAGTCGCCCGACCAGGCGGTGCTGCGGCACGGCGTGGTCGTGACCGGCGTGATCCTCATCGCGGCAATCGTCCTCGCGCTGGGCTTCGACCATGACCAGCCGTCAAAGATGCAGGCCACGACCGATATCAGCTGGATCCCCGCACTCGACGTGCGCATCCACCTCGGCATCGACGGCATCTCGCTCCCCCTCCTGGTCCTGACCGCGCTCCTGACCTTCCTCTGCGCGCTGTACTCCTACTTCAAAATGCCTGCGGGCCCGTCACCCAAGGCATTCGTCGCGCTGATCCTCGTTCTCGAGTCCGGCACCCTCGCGACCTTCGCCGTCCTCGATCTGCTGCTGTTCTTCCTGGCGTTCGAGATGGTCCTCATCCCGATGTACTTCCTCATCGCACGCTGGGGCGGCGCCCAACGCACGCAAGCCGCCTGGAAGTTCATCCTCTACACGCTTCTCGGCTCCGTCGTGATGCTGCTCGGCCTCCTCCTCATCGGCCTCAAGTCCGGCACTTTTGACATGGTGGCACTCGCCACTGACAACGGCCGGGGCCTGACCACATCCGTGCAGGTCATCGCCGTTCTGGCGATCGGGATCGGCCTCGCGGTCAAGACGCCGATGTGGCCGCTGCACAGCTGGCTGCCGGACGCGCACACCGCCGCGCCCACCGTCGGCTCGGTCCTGCTCGCCGGCGTGCTGCTGAAGATGGGCACGTACGGCTTCGTCCGCATCCTGCTGCCGATCACGCCCGACGGCATGCACACCTTCGCGCCGTACCTCGCGGCCTTCGCGGTCGTCGGGATCATCTACGGTTCGCTCGCCTGCCTCGCCCTCGCCAAGCAGGGCGCGAAGGGCGACCTCAAGCGCCTCATCGCGTACTCGTCCGTGGGCCACATGGGCTTCGTGCTCCTCGGCATCGCGACGATGAGTCCGACCGGCGTGAACGGCGCGCTGTTCGCCAACATCGCGCACGGCCTCATCACCGGCCTGCTGTTCTTCCTCGTCGGCGCGCTCAAGGACCGCACCGGCACCAGCGACCTCGACACCCTCGCGCAGGAATCGGGTGCCGCGCTCTACGGCAAGGCTCCCCGCTTCGGCGGCCTCCTCGCCTTCGGCGCGGTCGCCTCGCTCGGTCTGCCGGGCCTCGCCGGGTTCTGGGGCGAAATGCTGGCCCTGTTCGGTGCGTTCAAGCCCGCCGAAGGGCTCAGCCGCCCGGCCTTCCTCACCTTCATGGCGATCGCCGCCGTCGGCACCCTGCTCACCGCCGCGTACATGCTCATCGTCGTACGTCGCGTCTGCATGGGCCCGGTGGCTCAGGGACCCCAGGGTGACGCCAAGACCGATACGCCCGCCCTCGTCGACGTCCAGGGCTACGAGTTCGCCGCCTGGACCCCGCTCGTCGCCCTCACCGTCCTCGCCGGACTCTGGCCCGCCGCTCTGCTCGGCCTCACCGACCCGGCCGTGCAGCAGCTCCTCTCAGGAGGCAAGTCGTGACCGTGGCCGCCGAAAGCGCCGCCGGCGTCGTCCAGTCCGTCGACTGGCTCGCGATCGCTCCGCCCACCATCGCGGCGGTCGTCGGGCTCTTCGTGCTGGTCGCCGACCTCTTCGTGAGCGGCAGGAAGAAGGCGCTGCTCGGCTGGGTCTCCGTGGCGGGTCTCGCCGCGGCCGCGCTCTCCCTGCTGCCGATCCTGAACGACGACCGGTCGACCTTCTGCCTGACCGGCGGCGCGGAGGCCTGCAGCTACACCGCCGACCGCTTCACGCTCGTCATCCAACTGCTCGTCATCGGCGGCGCCTTGCTGGCGGCGCTGCTCTCGATCAGCGCACTCAGGGACGCGAACGGCACCGACAAGGAACTCCCCGAAGGGGAATTCTGGTTCCTGCTGCTCTCCTCCGCCGCGGGCGCCGCGCTGCTGCCCGCCTCGCGCGATCTCGCCACGCTCGTCGTCGCCCTGGAGGTCGCCTCCCTGCCCGCCTTCGCGCTCGTGGGCCTCAGGCACGGCGACAAGCGGTCCTCCGAAGCGGCCCTGAAGTTCTTCCTCTCCTCCGTCACCGCGACCGCCGTGACGCTGATGGGCGTCAGCTTCGTGTACGCCGCGACCGGCACCCTGCACCTCACGGAGATCGCCGAGGAACTTCAGCACGTCGACGGCCAGCTGGACACGCTCGCCCAGACCGGCGTCGCCCTCACCCTCGTCGGCTTCGCCTTCAAGGTGGCCGCCGTACCGTTCCACTTCTGGGTGCCCGACACCTACGTAGGAGCGCCGCTGCCCGTCGCCGCGTATCTCTCCGTCGTCGGCAAGGCCGTCGGTTTCACCGGCCTGATCCTCGTCACCGTCGTCGCCTTCCCCTCGTACGCCGACGTGTGGGGCCCGGCGCTCGCCGTGCTCGCCGCCCTCACCATGACCGCGGGCAACGTCGCGGCGCTGCGCCAGCAGGCCACGCGCGCGTACAGCGCGGTACGTCTGCTCGCCTGGTCCTCGGTCGGCCAGGCGGGATACCTCCTGGTGCCGATCGCCGCCGCCGGATACGCCGACAACCCCGCCGAGGCCGAGAAGGCCGTCGGCTCCACCGTCGCGTACGCCCTCATGTACGCGGCCGTGAACCTCGGGGCGTTCGCCGTCGCCGCCCTCGTCGGCCGTACGCAGCGCCTGAACCGCGTCAGCGACTACCGGGGCCTGTACGCGAGAAGTCCCCTCGCGGCCCTGGTGCTCGGCTTCTTCCTGCTCTGCCTCGCGGGCCTGCCGCCGGGCGTCATCGGCCTCTTCGCGAAGGTCACCGTCTTCTCGGCGGCGGTCGACGCCGGCCTCGGCTGGCTCGCCGTGGTGATGGCCGTGAACGTCGTGATCGCGCTCTTCTACTACCTCCAGTGGACCGCGCTGCTGTTCCGCGCCCCTGAGGGCGAGCCGGTCAAGCACCGCGTCCCGGCCCCCCTGACGGCGGCCATCGCCCTGACCGCGGTCCTCGGCATCGCGCTCTCCGGAGCGCCGCAACTCGTCCTGAGGTTCTCCGACACCGGCCTCTTCTGACAGGCGCCCTTCTCCGCAGGGCCGCTCGGGCGTCACCCGAGCGGCCCACACCGCTCCTGCGCCGCTCCTGCGCGCACAAGGGAACTAGTGCTCCCCGCCTGGCGTTGACCAGTACGGGAGGGTCCACTGAAGAGTGGAAGCACCAGTAGACAGAGGGTTCCCCCACGCACCACAGGAGGGCGTACCGTGCACCGCCGGCACAACGGGCTGAAGACCGCCGTACTCCTCGGGGGACTGTCCGCTCTCATCCTCGTCATCGGCAGTTTCTTCGGACGTACGGGCTTGATCGTCGCGCTCTTCGTGGCGCTCGGCACCAACGCGTACGCGTACTGGAACAGCGACAAGCTCGCCCTGCGCGCCATGCGCGCGCGCCCGGTGAGCGAGTTCGAGGCCCCACAGCTCTACCGCATGGTCCGCGAGCTCTCGACGCAGGCCCGCCAGCCCATGCCCCGGCTCTACATCTCACCCACCGAGGCACCGAACGCGTTCGCGACGGGCCGCAACCCCCGCAACGCGGCGGTGTGCTGCACCGACGGCATCCTGCGCCTCCTGGACGAGCGAGAGCTGCGGGGCGTCATCGGCCACGAGCTCAGCCACGTCTACAACCGCGACATCCTGATCTCATCGGTCGCCGGCGCGCTCGCCTCGGTGATCATGTTCCTCGTCAACTTCGCCTGGCTGATCCCGATCGGCAGGTCGAACGACAACGAAGGCCCCGGCATCTTCGGCATGCTGCTGATCATGCTCCTGGGCCCGCTGGCCGCCTCGGTCATCCAGCTCGCCATCAGCCGCTCCAGGGAGTACGAGGCCGACGCGTCCGGCGCGCAGCTCACCGGGGACCCACTGGCCCTGGCGAGCGCCCTGCGCAAGCTCGACGCGGGGACGAAGCAACTTCCGCTGCCACCCGAGCCACGCCTTGAGACGGCAAGTCACATGATGATTGCGAACCCTTTCCGTCCGGGGCAGGGCATGTCCAAGATGTTCTCCACGCATCCGCCGATGGCGGAGCGCATTGCCCGGCTCGAGCAGATGGCAGGTCGCCAACAGTGAAGACAATCCTGAACGTCATTTGGCTCGTCCTGTGCGGCTTCTGGATGTTCCTCGGCTATCTCCTGGCCGGGGTGCTCCTGTGCATCACGGTCATCGGGATCCCCTTCGGAGTCGCCAGCTTCCGCATCGGCCGCTATGCCCTGTGGCCCTTCGGATACACGACAGTTGAGCGCCGTGACGCGGGCGCACCGTCCTGCGTCGTGAACGTCCTGTGGCTGATCCTCGCGGGCTGGTGGCTCGCGCTCGGTCACATCGTGACCGGCTTCCTCCTGTGCGTCACGATCATCGGCATCCCGCTGGGCGTCGCCAACTTCAAGCTGATCCCGGTGTCGTTGATGCCGCTCGGCCGCGAAATCGTGCGTACGGACCAGCCGTTCGCCGCACGCTGACGCACCCTCCGGGCCGTGCCGCACCGCGGCGCGGCCTCGTGTGTCATACACCGCATCACGCTGACCACCGCAACCGCGCCCCGCTCCCGTGACGTCCTTCAGGACAACAGCACGAAGAGGGGCAGGTACACCGCATGGGCATCATCAGCTGGATCGTTCTGGGGCTGATCGCCGGTGTCGTCGCCAAAGTCCTGCTGCCCGGCCGGGACCCGGGTGGCTTCATCGGCACGACCGTCATCGGCATCGCGGGCGCCTTCATAGGCGGCTGGATCTCCGCCCGCTATCTCGACCGCCCGATAGCCACCGACGTCTACGACGGCGCCACCTGGGCGGCGGCGATCGGCGGCTCACTGGTCCTGCTCGTCGCCTACCGCATCCTCTTCGGCCACTCGCGCCGCTAAGTCATCCGCGCGCCATCCGCGCCCCCGAGGCGTCGATCCCCCGATCTGCGGCCAGCAGCAAGGGCGGGCACCCGGAAAGGGTGCCCGCCCTTCGGCGTCGTACGACGAGCGGCCGGCAGTACTTACTGGCGCGCTCACCAGCAGTCAGCGGTAAGTCAGCGGTAGTTGACGAACTGCACCGCGAAGTCGAAGTCCTGCCCCTTGAGCAGCGCCTGTACGGCCTGCAGGTCGTCGCGGCTCTTCGAGCTGACCCGCAGCTCGTCGCCCTGGACCTGTGCCTTGACGCCCTTGGGGCCCTCATCGCGGATGATCTTGGCGACCTTCTTCGCGTTCTCCTGGGAGATGCCCTCTTCGATCGAGGCGAAGATCTTGTACTCCTTGCCGGACAACTGCGGCTCGCCGGCGTCCAGCGACTTCAGCGAGATCCCGCGCTTGATCAGCTTGGACTGGAAGATGTCGAGGATCGCCTTGACCCGCTCCTCGCCGTTCGCCTCCATCAGGATCTTCTCGCCGGACCAGGCGATCGAGGCGCCCGTGCCCTTGAAGTCGTAGCGCTGCGAGATCTCCTTGGCGGCCTGGTTGAGGGCGTTGTCGACCTCCTGCCGCTCGACCTTCGAGACGATGTCGAAACTGGAGTCGGCCATGTCCTGTGGCTCCTTGTATCGGGGTCTGCGTACTCGGCTGGTGCACGGCCTTCGGTCCCTGGCCGCATCCGCAAAGCCTAGCCACCGCCCCCGTGCCGGGGGCCGATCAATCGGGTGGCGAAGCACCCCTGTCCATCAGGTATCGTTTACGTCGTTGCCACGGAGCGCCGCCCCAAAGCGGATGGTTCCCAGGCAGCGACCCAGGCGGTGTGCCCGAGCGGCCAAAGGGAGCAGACTGTAAATCTGCCGGCTCAGCCTTCCCAGGTTCGAATCCTGGCGCCGCCACACGAAGGAGACCCTCTCCGGTCTTGCGGAAACGCAAGTCGGAGGGGGTCTTTTCGTACGCTGAGGGAATGTCGTCCATGTCAGCCATGCCGTCCTCGTCGCGCCGCAGGAACTGCCCCGAGTGCCGCCGTGAAATCGCGGTCGTCGGAGGGCGGTTCGCCCGGCATGATCCGCCGGGCCCGCGCGGCACCGGTGACCTCGTCTCCTGCCCCGGCTCGCGCAGGCAGGCCATGCTGGGCGCCGCGCAGCCCGCTCTGGACGGTTACACGGTCCCGGACTTCCCCGGGCAGCTCCCGCTGTTCTGAGGCGCTCTCACGGGCCTCCAGGGCGTCGGAATCCGGTGCGGGGCGGAGACGGTCGCCGAGGCCTCACCGCTGCCGTACGTCCATCCGGCTCACCAGACCGTCGTCCCGGAACGTGTAGACGTGCTCGACCGTCGCCGGCGCCCAGTGGTCGCCCGTCTCGTCCCGCAGCCCCGGCCGCACGGTCGCCACGACCCGCCGCCCGTCGTCGTCGAGCCGTAGCCGCTCCAGGTGCACCAGGGGGTGCATCACCGCGAACTGCCGCGCCCAGTAGGCGCGGACCGCCGGGATGCCCCGGGCGCGTGTGTTGTCCAGGAGATTCGGCCAGTTCACGTCGGGTGCCAGGGAGCGCGGGATGAACGCGTCACGCTCTTCGGTACTGAAGACGGCGTACATCTGCCGCAAGAGGGCTTCCTGCGCGGCGGGCACATCGGAAGCAGGCATGGCGTTCCTCACGTAGGCGGTACTTCCAGCCAAGCACCGCCCCGCGCGCGGGACATCCGTCAGGAGACCGACATGCCCCTACGGCCCGTACGGACGTCAGTTGCCCGCAACGGACTTGACCGCCACGGACACCGGGGTGGAACCGCTGACCAACTCCAGCGTCAGGCCCGCCGTCGCCGACGAGTCGACCAGCTCGGCGAGGACCGCGGCCACGTCGTCACGCGGGATCGGCCCGCGCCCGGTCGACGCCTCCAGGCGCACGAGACCGGTGCCCGCGTCGTCCGTCAGCATGCCGGGCCGCAGGATCGTCCAGTCCAGGGCCTTGCGGCCGCGTACGGCTGCGTCGGCCTCGCCCTTGGCGCGCAGATAGGCGTCGAAGATCTCGTCGCCCTGGTGCGCGGGGTCCGCGCCCATCGACGACACGACGACGTAGCGCCGCACGCCCGCGCGCTCGGCCGCGTCGGCGAAGAGCACGGCGGCGTCGCGGTCCACGGTGTTCTTGCGGTCGGCGCCGCTGCCCGGCCCCGCGCCCGCGGCGAAGACGGCCGCGTCGGCGCCTTCCAGGAGCCCGGCCACCTCGTCGACGGACGCCGACTCCAGGTCGCACAGGGCCGCTTCGGCACCCGCGTCCCGCAGATCGGCCTCCTGCCCGCTTCTGCGGATGATCCCGACGACCTCGTCACCCCGCGCGGCGAGCAACCGCTCGAGCCGCAGCGCGATCTGACCATGACCTCCAGCGATGACAATGCGCATGTCTCCGACCGTACGACAGCTCTCGCGTGATCGCCCCGCGCACGCGGGAGCACGCCAGGACGCGTCGCCCGCCGTCAGGAGGGTTCCGCACCCTTCGGCCGGCCCGGCCCGTTCCCCTGCGAGCGACCCTGCCGGGGCAGGTCGAGCGCCACGGAGGCCGCCGAGTCGCAGTACTCCCGCACCGCGCTCGTCCGTGCCACCACGCGCCCCCGGTGCACCACGATGCGGCTGTACGCGAGCGAGAGCGCCCCCGCGAGATGGTCGCCCCGCACCGCGAGCAGCTCCGCGGGGAAACCCGCCTCCACCCGGACCTGGGGGAGCCCCATCGCGACCCGTGCCGCGGAGCTGACCGCGCCGTACGCGTCCTCGGGGCGCAGCCCGCACCGCGAGGCCAGCAGATAGGCGGCCTCCAGCGGATCCCCGCGCCCCACGGGGTTCGACACGTCCCGCATGGCCCCGCTGCCCGCGGCGACCCGCACCCCGGCCGCCCGGAGCAGCCGCACCGGCGCCACGGCCCCGCGCCGCTCCACGCTCCCGCAGCCACCCTGCGGCAGGCACACCACCGTCACCCCGGCCGCCGCCAGCTGCTCCGCGGTCCGCCCGGCCACGTCCGACGGCAGTCGCCCGAGCCCGCCGCACGGCCCGATCGTCACCCCGGGCCGCAGCCCGCCCGCCATCGCGGCAAGCCGCCCGAGCCGCGCCGGATCGCTGCCGTCCGTGTGCAGGTCGACGGGGCAGCCGTGCTCGGCGGCGACCTCGAGCACCGCCTCCACGTACCCGGTCGGATCGGGGTCCAGGTCGGGGCAGCCGCCCACTACGGAGGCGCCCATTTTCACCGCGTCCCGCAGCATCGCGAGCCCGTCGGCACCGGCCACCCCGGTCAGCAGGCGGGGCACGGCCACGGCCGCCAGGTCGACCAGGCCGCGCAGCGAACGCCGTGCCTGCAGCACCGCCTCCATCGAGGTGAGCCCGGGGACGTCGCCGATCCGCACGTGCGAGCGCAGGGCCGTCGCGCCGTGCCCGAGCTGCAGGAGGGCGGCCTCGGTGGTCCGGCGCTGCACGTCGGCGACCTCGTACGAGACCGGGCCCTCCGTGTCCGCGGACAGGGCCGTGTCGCTGTGCGCGTGCGGTTCGGCCGCGGCCGGCAGCAGGAGATAGCCGCCGAGGTCCACGCGCGTGCCGTGCGTGGTCAGGCTGCCCGCCGTGCCGACCGCCTCGATGCGTCCGGAGCCGAGCCGTACGTCCACGGTCCGGCCGTCGGTCAGCCGGGCGCCGCAGAGGAGCAGCGCGGAGGCGTCGGCTTCGTCACCTGAGGAGCCGGAAGAGCCGGAGGACCCGGAGGAGTGGGGCTGCGGCTGGCTGTCGGGCATCGCGCTCCTGAGGCTCGGGGGCGGCTGCGGGCCGTGGCGTCATCCGGGACGGAGGAGTCCGGGACGAAAACGTCCAAGATCACGCAGAGTGGGTCGAGCCTAGGGTGACGACCGGCCCTCTTCGAGGAGGAGCGGAATAGTCGTACCGGCGTGGTGTGGGGCGCGATACGGGACTCCGGAGAGGCTCGGTGCGGGGCTCCGGAGAGGCGCGATACGGCACTCCGGAGACGCGTGCGGGGAGCTCCGGGCGGGGGCGGTACGTGCCGCCGAACCGGTGTGGCGCGAGGCGCCGAAGTGACGTGGTGAGGCGGCCGGGACGACTGCCGAGATGCCCCTGGACAGCCCCGGCGAAACGGATTTGGGCGATCGGCGACCAACCGTGTAATGTCTTCATCGCTCGCCCCAATAGCTCAGTCGGTAGAGCGTCTCCATGGTAAGGAGAAGGTCTGCGGTTCGATTCCGCATTGGGGCTCTGATGTCGAGTGATCCTCGCTCTCGGGCGAGGGGATCCGGCATCGCAGCGGTGTAGCTCAGTCGGTAGAGCAAGCGGCTCATAATCGCTGTGTCACCGGTTCAAGTCCGGTCACCGCTACTGATTTGGTAGCCGATTGTGGGGTCGGACCTTCGATCGGCTACTATTTTTTTGCGTTCATCCGTCCATCCGTCCGTCAAGGAGCACTCACGTGGCTGCCACAGACGTCCGCCCGAAGATCACGCTGGCCTGCGTGGAGTGCAAGGAGCGGAACTACATCACCAAGAAGAACCGGCGTAACGACCCGGACCGTCTTGAGATGAAGAAGCACTGCCCGCGCTGCAACGCGCACACTGCGCACCGCGAAACGCGCTAGATACAGGCTCGTACGCGAGGCCGTCCCCGATTTCTGGGGGCGGCCTCGCGTCGTTTACCCATACCTGCAGGAGGTACCGAGTCCATGGCGCTCGACCAGTCCTTCGTGGGGCGGTCCTACCCGCCCACCGATCCCTATGAGGTCGGCCGGGAGAAGATCCGTGAGTTCGCCGAGGCGGTGGGCGACGCCAACCCCGCGTACACCGACGCGGAGGCCGCAAAGGCGTTCGGACACCCTGATGTGATCGCACCCCCGACCTTTGTGTTCGCCATTTCGTTCAAGGCCGCGGGCAAGGTCATCGAGGACCCGCAGCTGGGGCTCGACTACAGCCGGGTCGTGCACGGGGATCAGAAGTTCACGTACACCCGCCCGGTGCGCGCGGGGGACCGGCTGACGGTCACCTCGACCATCGAGGCCATCAAATCGCTGGCGGGCAACGACATCCTGGACATCCGTGGCGAGGTCCACGACGAGGCCGGCGAGCACGTCGTGACCGCCTGGACCAAGCTCGTCGCGCGTGCGGCGGAGCCCGCGGCAGAGGGAGCGTGACGCGATGACCGCCAAGATTTCGTACGACAGCGTCGAGGTCGGCACCGAGCTGCCGCCCCAGAGCTTCCCTGTGACGCGTGCCACGCTCGTCCGTTACGCGGGCGCCTCCGGTGACTTCAACCCGATCCACTGGAACGAGAAGTTCGCGGTCGAGGTCGGCCTCCCGGACGTCATCGCGCACGGCATGTTCACCATGGCCGAGGCGATCCGGGTCGTGACCGACTGGGTGGGCGACCCGGCCGCCGTCGTCGAGTACGGCGTGCGTTTCACCAAGCCCGTCGTCGTCCCGAACGATGACAAGGGCGCGCTGATCGAGGTCAGTGCGAAGGTCGCCGTGAAGCTCGACGACAGCCGGGTCCGGGTGGACCTGGTGGCGATGAGCGCGGATCAGAAGGTGCTCGGGATGTCCCGCGCCGTGGTTCAGCTCGCCTGACGTTCCCAGGTATCGCAGGTACGGCAGGTCTCACGGGCCTCGCAGGTAAGGGGCGTTCGCCGATGGCGGGCGCCCCTTACTCGATAACTCGGCATCGCGACTGCTTGACCCAGGTAGTGATTGGCCACTAACTTCATCACATGGTCAGGATGAGTGCGGAAGAGCGGCGTGAGAGCGTCATCCGGGCGGCGATGATCGAGTTCGCCCGCGGGGGTTACAACGGCACGTCCACCGAGGTCATCGCCAAGCGGGTGGGTGTCTCGCAGCCGTATCTCTTCCGCCTCTTCCCGGGGAAGCAGGCCATCTTCCTCGCGGCGTCCGGGCGTTGCTGTCGGGAGGTCACCGAGGTCTTCAGGAAGGCGGCCGAAGGGCTGGAGGGGGAGGAAGCCCTCCATGCCATGGGTGAGGCCTATCAGGCGCTCATCGCCGACGACCCGGACAAGCTCCTCATGCAGATGCAGATGTACGTCGCCGTGGCCTCCGCGGAGGCCTCCGGTGACCGGGAGTTCGGCGAGGCGCTGCGGGCCTCCTGGATGGAGATGTACGACACGGTCCGGCTCGCGCTGGGAGCGGACGTCGGCGAGGCGACGCAGTTCCTCGCATACGGGATGCTGATCAACGTCCTGGTGTCCATGGGGTTCGGTCCGGAGCATCGGGTGTGGGCCGGCTTCTACGAGTCGGGGCAGCCCAAGCGGTAGAGCGCGCGCTCGGGCGCGCGTAGGGGGGTGCGTACCTTTGCGCCCACGAAAGTTAGTAATGAATAACTAACCACAGGGGAAGCGATGTCACAGCAGCCAGCACGGCGCCGGGAAGCAGCCTGGGCCCTCGTCATCACCAGCGTCGCCGGTTTCATGGCGGCCCTCGACAACCTCGTCGTCACCACCGCCCTGCCCGCCATCCGCGAGGACTTCGGGGGAGCGCTGCACGACCTCGAATGGACGGTGAGCGCCTACACCCTCACCTTCGCCGTGCTGCTGATGTTCGGCGCGGCACTGGGCGACCGCTTCGGGCGTCGCAAGCTCTTCGTCGTCGGCCTCACCATCTTCACCGGAGCCTCCGCCGCCGCGGCCCTCGCACCCGGCATCGAGGCACTGATCGCCGCCCGCGCGGTCCAGGGCGTCGGCGCCGCGATCATGATGCCGCTGACGCTGACCCTGCTGACGGCGGCGGTACCGGTCGCCAAGCGCGGGATGGTCTACGGGATCTGGGGCGCCGTCAACGGCCTCGCGGTCGCCAGTGGCCCGCTCGTCGGGGGCAGCCTCACCGAGCACGTGTCCTGGCAGTGGATCTTCTGGCTGAACGTTCCGCTCGGCCTCGCGCTGCTGCCCATGGCCCGTCTGCGGCTCTCCGAGTCGTACGGCACCGGAGCCCCCCTCGACATCACCGGGACGCTACTGGCCAGCGGCGGTCTCTTCGGCATCGTGTACGCGCTGATCCGCGGCAACATCGACGGCTGGACGAGCGCGACCGTCCTCGTCGGCCTGATCGGCGGCGGCGCGCTCCTGGCCCTCTTCGTACGGCACGGCATCCGCGCCGAGAACCCGATGCTGCCGATGCGGCTCTTCCGGAGCCGCGCGTTCTCCGCGATCAACGCGGCGAGCCTGCTGATGTTCGTAGGGATGTTCGGCTCGATCTTCCTGCTCAGCCAGTTCCTGCAGCTCGTCCTCGGCTACTCGCCCACCGAGGCCGGCCTGCGCATGCTGCCCTGGACCGGTATGCCGATGATCGTCGCGCCCATCGCGGGCTACCTCTCGGACCGGATCGGCGGCCGGGTCGTCGTGACGGTGGGCCTCGCGCTCCAGGCCGTCGGCCTCGCCTGGTTCGCGGCCGTCGTGGAGCCCGACGTCTCGTACGCCGCCCAGCTGCCCGCCCTGATCATCAGCGGCATCGGCATGGCGATGTACTTCGCTCCCGCCGCGAGCCTGGTGATGTCCAGCGTCCGCCCGTCCGAGCAGGGCATCGCGTCCGGCGCCAACAACGCCCTGCGGGAGATCGGCGGCGCCCTCGGCATCGCGATCCTCGCCGCGGTCTTCTCCGCCCAGGGCGGCTACGGGCCCGCCCAGTACTTCGTGGACGGCCTCGTCCCCGCGCTCTGGATCGGCGCGGCCCTGGTCGCGGTGGGCGCGGTGGCGGCGGCGCTGCTGCCGGGGCGGCCCGCGGCCCTGAAGCAGGCCGGTGGTGCTCCCGCGGTGGCCGAAGAGCGCACCGAGGCAGGTGTCTGAGCCGGCTTGCCCCTCTCTCGCCTCCACGGTCCGTGGCCCCCCCCCCGCGGCGGGGGCCCCGCCCCGACTCGTGTGCCCGGGGCGGAAAACCACGATT